>CADAUN010000094.1 GCA_902791085.1 uncultured Erysipelotrichaceae bacterium
AAATTGCAAGAACTTACGCCAGCAACGGGGAACTTGCTGAAGAGAAAAGGCAATGCGTTCTATGAGAAGTGGCGGTCGAAAGTCGGCGACAACGGAAGCGAATAAGAGAAATTGAGTGAAAAAGAAAAAGCCGACTATGACGCCGACTGTATCGAAGCTGTAAAAATGGCGGTGCTTATTTGAAAGACCCGCTTTTTGTGAGCTTGCGAAACTCGTCTTCCGAAATCAGTGAGCAGTTCCAAGCATCGTCAAACGTGACGGGTGCGGACGGCTTCACCCACAATCCGTTTTTGAATTCCTCCCAATCCCAAAAATGGATGGGCGCGGAATCGACGATTCTTCCGTCTTCAATCTTGCTGGCACTCTCTTCATGGGCAATCCCTCTAAAGACATTATAAGCGCCGGAGGTGCGGGTTTAAATGCCGGAAGCCAGATCGATCCGTAGAAAAAGCCGGCGGATGGCGGCCCTCTTTAGTCATGATAAAAATGGTATGACTCGTGAGATGAAATCATGTAAGGCGTAGACCTAGGCCGATTGCGATGCGTTTTGTGTCTCTCGCAAAGGGAAGAAATCTAAATTCGGCATGGAAATGTCGCAATGGTTCCAAGAAACGCTCGATTGATAATAAGTCCCGTCTTTTTTGTTCCATAAACCGCCCGATTGATAGAGATTGTCGCGGAAGTTGCCTTCGTAACGAACCGTATCGTTTTCGGTGACAAAGGTTAAAGACATCCCGTTATCAGAACGATAATCACCACGTTTTTCTTCTTCCATGTCCGTGAGATATTGGTAAAAAGTTTGGGCCATTTGGCCATAAAGACGATTCATTTCGTGAATCTCTTCCGCCGCGGTCTTTTCCCAGTCTTCTTCGTCCTTTTTGACTTCTAAGCGATAACGCTCTTTTTTCCAAACCCCGTCTTGGAATCCATTCCAATAATGGCAGGTGATATTTTTATCGGTGGAAATATAAGTCCAACTTTCGTGAACATAAGGATGGTTTTCTTTTAAGCCTTGTATTTTGGCATAACTATAATGATTCACGCGGTCCAATTCTCGATCGATTTGCGCCTCTAGAATCGTTGTCGAATCATCTTCTTGATAAGCGGAAAGTTTTTCTTGCAAAGCATAACGAGTCGGGGGAAGACGGGACGGGGTGTAATTGATTTCTAAATCAAATCGTTTCAATAAAGAAAGGGCGGTATCGCGACTCACCAAGGCCGAAGAAGTCGAAGAGCAAGCGGATAACTCTAAAAAAAAAAACAAAAACATTGAGAAAAACTTTGTTTTCATCGCTTTCATTCTAGCGTTATTCCATGAAAAAAGGAACGCGCTCTTTCTTTCCGCCCATGCTTTGATTTAGAATTTTCCCATGGCAATCGATTATGCAGAAATGATGGCAAAAGGACAATATCAAGCCGTCTTAGAAGAAAGCGAAGGCAAAACAAAACCTAACGATTTGTTTTATCGCATTGCTGCTTTGCTCGCTTTGAATCGTGGAAAAGAGGCGATGACTTTATGCCTTCGCTATCGTGAATCTCTCTACCAAGCAAATCCTTTGTTGACGTTAAAAACCAATTTTGAACTTCGTTTTGCCCTTGGTGAATTCGACGAAGCCTATGCGGACGCTGAGATCTTTGCTAACTATCCTTACGTCTCACAAGAAGTAGAAGAATATCTTCGTTCGTTGTCTTTGCGCATTCGTAGCGCGGAGCGCGCCTCGCTTCGACCATCCGTTTCTTCTCCAGAAGAAGTCGAAGCGAAGTTGTTGCACCCGAAAGATCCTTATGAAGCATTGTCTTATTTGGCGAATTTCCAAGATGCGGATACGCTTTGCCACGCCTCGACTTTATCCAAGGTGTTAGCAACATCACCTTCAAATCTCGTAAAAACCTACGCTTTGCTTTTGCTTAGCAAGGCAAAATATGGAGAAGGAGTGACCTTTTCAAAAAACGGCAAGACTTATCATTTGATTCCGAAAGATCTTATTCCACCTTATGAAGAAGTGGCTTATCGGCAGTTTTTGTCTCGTTTAGATCGACAGCTGAAAGACCCGTCGTTATCTAGCGTCGCGCACGATTTAGCCAATAATTATTGTTTTGAATTGTTCCCTGAGCCTTTTTTACGTGAGAAGAACGATGAAACGCTCTATTTATGGGTTTTTGAATCTTTGGCGCATGATTATCTTCGCTCACCTTGGAACGAAGAAAAGGAAGCTTTGCTTCTCGGTCTTTCCTATGACGAAGCGAAGAAGCGTAAAGCACAAGTGGAAACCGTTTTAAATCAAGCAGAACGCCTCAAGGTTTGAAAGCAACAGGCATTTTTGCTCTTTTTCCGCGATTTTCGTTTGGAAAGCGACCTAAGATAGGGTATATTTATACCCGTTACGAAATTGAGGGTAACGAAGTTATGAAACACACAGTAGAAAAAATTACGCCCAGCCGCGCGAAAGTTGTTGTCGACGTTGACAAAGAACTTTGGAGCGCTGCGCAAGAAAAAGCATTCACGAAGGCGGCAGCCCATGTGAACGTTCCTGGTTTCCGTCCAGGCAAAGCCCCGCGTCAATTAATCGCGGAACGCATCAATCAAGAAGCGCTTTGGAACGAAGCCATTGAAGAGGTCTTGAATCCGGTCTTTGCTCAAGTGATCACCGAAGAAAAACTTTCTCCGATGTATCGTCCGCAAGTCAATGTGACGAAATTAAGCAAAGACGAACTCGAATTGGTTTATACCATGGTGCTTGTCCCTGAAGTCAAATTGGGAGAATACAAAGGATTAGAAGCCGTTAAAGAAGCGCCTTCTGTGAGTGACAACGAAGTCAAAGACGCCATTGATCAATTGCTTAAAGGCAATGCCGAACTCGTTTTGGCTGATCGCCCTGCCAAAATGGGGGATACCGTCTTAATCGATTTCGATGGCTATCTTCCCGATGCCGAAGGCAAGCTCAAAGCCTTTGAAGGCGGACAAGCGAACAATTACAGCCTTGAACTTGGCTCTCACCAATTCATTCCGGGATTCGAAGAACAACTCGTTGGCATGAAAGACGGCGACAAGAAAGAAATCAAAGTCACCTTCCCGACGAATTATGTGAAAGAACTCGCCGGCAAAGAAGCCACTTTCAAAGTGACGATGCACGAAGTGAAAGAAAAGCAAATCCCTGAATTAAACGATGAAGCGGTTAAAGATTTAAACATCAAAGACGTCTCCACCGTCGCGGAATTGCAAGATTATGAGAAGAAGACATTGCTTTCTCAAAAAGTGCAACAAGCTGAGAATGCCTTCTATAACGCCCTCGTGGATCAAATCGTGAAAAATGCTTCCTTTGTTATCGATGAAACCATCATCCAAAACGAAGCCAAGCAAATGGAAGACAATCTCAAGAAACAAATTGAGCAAAACGGTTTGACTTTCGAACAATATTTGGAAATCACCGGAAGCAAGGCCGAGGATCTTGAAAAGACCTATCTCGCCAATGCGGAAAAGAATTTGAAAGAATTCCTCGCTCTCCACGAGATCGGCGTGCAAGAAAAATTGGATGTTACTGACGCCGATGTGGATGCCGAAATCAAAAAGATGGCCGAACAATACAAGATGAAAGAAGAAGAAGTCCGTTCTATCCTCGGAAAGAATATGGATGAATTCAAGAATCAGCTTTCCGATCGCAAAGTTCGTGACTTCGTGCTCTCTTCTGCCAAAAAAGCAGCTCCGAAAGCCGAAAAGGCGGTGAAAGAGGCTCCTGAAGCCGAAGCGCCAAAAGCAGAGAAGAAAACTCCGGCCAAAAAAGCCGCTCCGAAAAAAGAAAGCAAATAACAAAGCATTCTTAAATGGACGCGTCAAATGATGCGTCCATTTTTTAAAGCGTATTGCAACTTGTTTGTATTCTTCTCTTATATAATAAATAAAGTGGTAAGGAATTTTGATTTTACGAAAAAATAGAATTTCGATGAATTCGAATGAATTTTGACTTTTTTAGCACTTAATGCTTGCAAGTGCTAACAATATCTCTATAATGTTCCTTGCACAAAGGAGGCAAACATGGACAATAAAGAACCTTTAACTCTTCCCTTCCTGATTACGAAGGGTTTGGTCGTTTTCCCCAACATGACCGAATCCATCGAAGCCGGACGGGCCTATAGCAAAGAGGCAGCTCGTCGTTCTCATGACCAAATGAATTCCTTATTATTCGTTGGCGTGCAAAAAGATGAGAAAATGGACGACATTAAAATACCGGATGACGTTTATCTGACTGCAGCTCTTTGCCGCATTGTTGATTATCAAGAAAAAGATGATACGATTCGCATTCGCGTCATCGGATCAAAACGCGTCGCATTGTCTAATCTTCGTTTAGATCAAGGAACCTATCTCGCTGACGGTACTTTGATTGAAGACAAAATGGGCGACGAAGGCGAGATTGTGACGTTAATCCGCGATATTGTGACGACCATCGGCAATAGCCCATCTATCGGGCAAAACATTCCTAAGAGCGCAATTAACTCTTTGGGACGCGGTGGCTCTCCAGCAGATATCGCCGATACGCTTTCTGGTTATCTTCCCTTTAGCGTAGAACAGAAAGTTGATTTGCTTGCGGAAGGCAACGTGAACGAACGTTTAAAAGCGATTTTGGCTGCCGTCAAGCAACAAGAACAACTCAATCAAATCGATGAAAAGCTCGATGAAACCGTTCGGGAACGCGCGGAACAATCGCAGAAAGAATATTTTTTGCGGGAAAAGATGCGCGCCATCAAAGACGAGCTTGGCGAAGGCAAAGATTCCGCTGACGATGTGGATGCCATTCGTCAAAAAATCGAAAAGAATCCGTATCCTGAAAACATTAAAGCCAAGGTGAAGTCTGAGTTGCACCGTTATGAAATGATGCCTGAAGCTTCTTTGGAATCTTCGCTCATCATGAATTACATTCAGACGTTGCTTGGTGTGCCGTGGTATCAGAAAACGGAAGATAATGATGACTTGCAAAACGTTCAAAAGATTTTAGATGAAGACCACTATGGCCTTGATAAAGTCAAGAAACGGATCATCGAATATCTTGCCGTGAAGAAATCGACTGGCAACCTCAAAGCCCCGATTCTTTGCTTCTTCGGACCCCCGGGATGCGGTAAGACTTCTTTAGCGAAGTCGATTGCCCGCGCTTTAGGGCGAAAATTCTATAAGTGCTCCTTAGGCGGCGTATCTGACGAAGCGGAAATTCGCGGACATCGTCGTACTTATGTCGGTGCTTTGCCTGGACGGATCATTCAAGGCATGACCAAAGCCGGTGTGACTAACCCTGTCTTTTTACTCGATGAAATCGACAAAGTCGGCGGTTCCAATTACAAAGGCGATCCCTCTAGCGCTTTGCTTGAAGTCCTAGATCCAGAGCAAAATTCTTCCTTTAACGACAATTATTTGGAAGAACCTTATGATTTGTCGAACGTTCTCTTTATTGCTACCGCGAACTATTTGGAGAATGTGCCTGCTCCGTTACGTGATCGTTTGGAGTTGATCGAAGTTCCGTCTTACACCGAAATCGAGAAACTCAAGATTGCGGAAGGGTTCTTGGTGCAGAAACAAATGGCTGCCAACGGACTCAAAGAAGGCGATATTGTCTTCCCGGAAGACGGGCTGAAGGAAATCGTCGAATTCTATACGCGTGAAGCTGGCGTTCGTGAACTCGAACGGTTAATTGCTTCTTGCTGCCGTAAAGCAGTTGTTGAACTCATTCGTAATCCCGACCATCCAAAACCGATTGTCGTGGATGCGACCCAAGTGAAAAAATATCTTGGCGTTGAGATTTACGAAGACACCAAGAAAGAAAAAGAACCGCAAGTTGGCGTCGTGACTGGCCTTGCTTATACGGAATTCGGTGGTGATATCTTGCCCATCGAAGCAACGCAT
>CADAUN010000095.1 GCA_902791085.1 uncultured Erysipelotrichaceae bacterium
TATCGGTTTCAGGCCGCGATACCATTGAAGAAAGAGTTCGCTTAATCAATGACTTCAAGTTTGGAAATGCCCAAGTATTGGTTACCAATCCGAACACTTTAGCGGAATCCGTTTCGTTGCATATGGTATGCCATAATGCCATCTATCTAGAATACGGATTTAACCTCACTTATATGCTTCAATCAAAAGACCGCATCAATCGTGTAGGCCTCTCTCCCGATACCCATACGCATTACTACTACGCGATGAGTAAGAATGACGGGTTAAGGCGCGGTTCCATCGATGCCCTCATATTAGACAGGCTTTCAGTGAAAAGTGAGCGCATGCTAAAAACCATAGAATCAGGGAAGCTGTCCGTGACTGGCGATCGTTCTACTGAATTAGACGACATCAAATATATTTTAGAAAAAGGAAACAAAGGTTTTTAATCAATCGTTAACGGATTGATGATTTAGGAACCTATCTATTGAGACAAGGATGTCATGAATGCACCAGATCGTCTTGGTACGAGTTCCCATTCTCTCTAACGAAAGCACAAAAGACATCTTTTGACGAAGCGTAATTTGCGTATCGATGGAATCGAGCGGAGAATTTCATGTTTTAAAAAGAAAGATAAACTTCTGCTTCTTCGGCTCATCCATAAAAATAAATACATAATCTTTTAGAAGTATTTACCAAAGTGTGGGTGGGGAATTCGGAATCCCGCATGCTATAATTTGGGCGCTAGATAAACGGCAAAGGCGATCGTCGGATCGGTTTATCTAGCAATACTCCTTCTTCCGGCGATCGCCTTTGCTCCACAAAGAAGGAGCTTTTTTCATGGATTCAGGTATCGCGTGCCCATGGTGCGGATCGCTTTCGACGGTTTCGCACGGAAAGGCGAAATCGGGGCGAGGGAGGCGCCTGTGCCGGGATTGCGGCAAGACGTTCTCGGAAACCACTGGAACGATATTCCTCTCGCGGAGGATGCCCGAGGACAAGCTGAGGATGATGATAAACCTCATGCTTAACGACACAAAGCTGAAGGCCATAACCGATTGCGTGGGGCTTTCCTCGAAGACCACGTATCTGTGGAGGATGAAGGTCTTCGCCGCCGCCTACGAAATCCAGAAAAGCGCGATGCTCTCTGGGGTCGTGTGGATCGACGAGAAATCGGTCCCCGTGAACGAGAGCATGGTCGTGAGGCTGCCGAGTGGGAAAAAGATGAGGGGCGTCTCGAGAAACCAGGTCTGCGTCGCATGCGCCGTGGCGTCAAACGGGGCGAGATACGCCGAGGTCGCCGGGAAGGGGCACATAACGTCGGCCGAATGCGTCAGGACCTATGGGGCCCACATAGCCAAGGGATCGAAAATCGTCCATGACGGCGTCTTCAGCCACGACAGGCTGGTCGCCGCGGTCGGAGGCGAGAGCGAGGTGTGGAAGTCAACGGCAAAAGAGGCACACGCGAGGCTTCAGCCCGTGAATTCCTTCATAGCCGAGATAGAGCATTATCTGAATGTGCACACGGGGATACGGACGAGGTATCTCGGGCTGTATTGCGCATGGATAGCCTTCCGGGCGTCGGTGAAAGGCAAGGACATCGCCGAGAGGGTAGACGAACTGGTGCGGAAATGCTACCAAATAAGTGCAGACTTCAAGAGCAGAACACGATATTAGGCCAGTTTCCCGCCCACACTTTGGTAAATACTTCTATAATCTTTCAGAAAATAATTTTTTCTTCGTGTGTTTTCATCGTTTTTTAAAGAACTTGCGACTATAATCCCGTGGGGGTTAGAAAGAATGAAACGATACGAATGGTTGTTGCTGGCCGCTCTCTTAACGGCTTGCACCACAAATATAGGAGAATCTTCTGCCACGAATGATATCTCTTCTAAGACGGAAAATAGCCCGCTATTTGCCACGCCGAAAGCAGCGTTGGAAGCGTTAAGTCAAAATAACGTTACGATGACCATAACCGACTATGTAACCGCTTATTACACTGGAGAAAAAGGATTTTATTTCGATTACCTTTCTAGCGATGATAATGACGGCGGCATTGCTCGTTATGGCAACCAAGGATATTTCAGTTTCCATGTCGAAAACGAGAAAGCAGCCTTGGACGATTTCCTAACGCCGGCAACGGAAAATGTTCTTTATTCTTATTTGGCGGGAGGACCAAGCGCCTTAGCCGCTTTTGCAGACCAAGACATTTTTGTTCCCTATATCGGGGAAACGAGTTTCACCATCAAAGATGCTGCTTTCTTAAAAGAAGCATCAACTTTATTTGGCATGGGGAAAATGTACGAAGAAGGTTCCATCAATCAAATGCATCTTCAATTGCTTGCTGATGGTTTTAACCTTTATTCGACCAATCTTTCTCTTTCTTATAATGTATCTTTCCGTTCTTTTGGCACCACTTCTTTTGCGGCAATCGATGAACTCCAAGAAGCCACTCCTTTGCCTAATCCTAGTGGATGGAATACCGATCAAAGAACTTCCATGATTTCGACGATGGCCGCCGTTTTGCCTTTTGTCCCAGGTTCTTCTTATGCGATGAAATTAGAATATAACAAACAAAGTTCTCGCTTTACGCTTACGGACATCGCGCGTGGCAACGATCCTTATTCCGATTATCATTCTCTTTTAGAACAGAATGGATATGTCGAACAAGCCTTGTCCGTCGAGGGTCATCGCTTCTTAAAATCCATCAAAGCCCAAGATGACAACACTTATCAAGGTGCGGTTTCTTACGCTGTCGATTTTCGTTACGATAGCCCTGATTCTTTGACAAAAGAAGAAGAACGTGCGCTTTACCCGAAAGGACGTTTCTTATTAGAATTCTATTTCTACTACGCCCCATATCTCGCTAGGGATGTATCCGTCCTAAACGCTTTCTTGTCCTCTACTTTTCATTATCGGGAAGGGGATAGCCCAATTCCGTCTTTTGATTTTTCGCTTGCCCCTTCTTCCATTACCATCACAGACTTAAAGAAAACGAATTCGGTTTATTCTTATATGACTGGGCTACATCACGCCTATGAAGTTGTATTGTCTTTTGAAAATCACAGCGGTTTTGCAGAGGATATCGCTAAAATCAAGGCGGATTTTGTATCGAATCACTTCCTTCCAAGAGAAGACGGTGACGCAGAATATTATTTGATTGACAGCGACTTCCCTAGCGATCTTTCTTTCTCGATAGAAAGCGATGAAAGCGAAAACACCATCACCATGGAATTCATGGCATAAGGAGTGAAACATGAAGAAATTATTTGCCTTGAGCGCTCTTTGCTTAACGCTCCCTACCTTAAGTAACCCCCTTCCTTCTTTGGCAGAAGCGGACGTAACCTCATCTTTAACGAGCGATAGCCCCTTAATCGCTTTCTTTCTCTCGTTATCCGATTATAACTGCACCATGAAAATCATGACGCCACTTGGTGAGCTTGGCACCGCCTATTTCTACGGCCCAAAAGCGTCTTTCTTCCATTACGACAGTGCATTTAAACTTTCGGATGCCGCTTATTCTGACTATGGATACTTGCAACGGGAAGAAGGTGTCTTTTCTTATTTGTATCACCGCAATGCCATTGAACTCCAAGGATGTTATTCCGCCTCTTCTCCTGCCGTTTTAGGCGAAGACGTCTTGTATGAAAGCGACTTTGTGGTGGACCCGTCTGAATTTATCCTGTCTTCCTTGTCTCTTTGGAAGCAAAACGAAGATGGTACCTACGAAACGACATCCGCGCACAATTATGCGGAACAATTAGGATGCTATCTGATGAAAATCGGAGATAACTACACCGACTTTGACGGATTAAAAGCAACCCTAAGCGAAGATCAAAAAACGTTAACCATCAGCACCATTTCGGATGTTTATGCCGCTTATTCTTTGATTATTTCTGATGTTGGAACCACGACAAACCCTGTGGTCACGGATTATTTGCAAAATCCGTCACCTCTTGCCGATCCAACGGATTGGAATCAAAAAACCAAGAATTTCTTTGCCACTTACTTCACTAGCGAAGAGGAAGTTCCCTTCTTAGAAGGATGTTTTACTTATGGGATTTCTTATACTTATCATTACGATGAAATCACGGGTGGCGTCATTCAAATCACTGATGTCAAATCCGGTGACACGATTGACAAAGCTAAGGCCTTTTTAGAAACAAAAGGTTATGTCTTAAACGAAAGCGAATCCCGTTTAGCAGAGGACGATACGAATAAATTGCCACGCGCGCTTTGCTTAGATAAGCCATTCTCTCTTGCGAACGGAAAGCAAAAGAATTCTCGTATCTTCTTGACTTATAACCCGGTTGCATTTGACCAAGGCGACGATGCTAAAAAACTTCGCCCTCAAGGCGATATGGTGGTCACCATTTACGAAACTTCATTGACAAAATAAAAAAGGATATTTATGAAAAAATCACTCACTCTTGTTCTCGCTGCCTCTACCTTGTTATTGGCTGCTTGTACTACCCCTCATTCTTCTACTTCTTCCTCAACCACAAAACCATCTTCGTCTACCCCTTCTAGCATCGCTTCTGAACCTACTTCTTCTAGCGAAGATCTCACCCGTTTTGATGAACGCTTGTTAGGACAATGGTATGGTGCCATCAGTGGCGGAACCAACATGAAGTCCTATTTGATTACCATCCGTGAAGACGCCTTTGTCATTGCGGGATTCGATGATTCCACGTTGACGCAGACTCTGCCTTACATCGCTTCAGACACAGGGATCGCATTTTATGGTTTAGCAGGAGATTTAAACAATTCCGTTCGGGTGAGTTACAAAGGGGAACAAAATATGAATGGCAAAACCTTTGCCTCCATCGCGTTATACGGAAAAGTATCCTTGCCAGCAAAACCGCAAAACAAAGAAGTATCCTTCTCTTCCGAAGGAACGCTCTATCAATCTTATGTCGCTTTGCAAGATTTCTCGGTCAAACCGGAAAATCCTGTGGTGAAGGCATATCAAGAAGTCACACTAGAAACCATTTCTTCACCTACGAACGCCTATGTCGATTATCGTTACGAGATTATCTCTGGAAGTGACTATCTCATGCAAAAAATCGCAGAAGAAGATAACGAACAATATTTTGTCCCTGGAGTCTTTGTGGGAAAACTTGCCGATGATTTAAAAGTTCACACCGCCGAAGTCAAAATCACCGAAAAGAGAAGCGGAATCGAAAAAACCGTTTCGATTACTGTTGAGCCGATCGAAGTTAAAAAAGTCGAATCGATTTCTCTTTCTTATTCTTCTACCGCATTAGTCGTCGGTGGCTTTTCTACGAAACCGACGATTACCGCTTCGCCCTCTGATGCGACGGATTTGTCGAACTTACTTAAACGCGTGACTTACGCTTCCGATAACGAAGCAGTCGCTTCGGTTACAAATGACGGCGTTGTTTCTGGCGTTAGCGAAGGACAAGCCACAATTACTGCAACCTTGACTAATAAAGATGGATCAACGGTTACTAGCAGCGTGCAATTCCAAGTCAAAGCAGCCAACATCGACACTTCTACGATTGATGGAACATGGACTGGAACGACAACCATGAACGAATACCCATTCACCTTAACGATTCAAGATGGAAAGGGTACACTTCTGCGGGATAGCGGAGACGAGGAGGAACCCACCTATAATTTCTCTTTCGCTTCCAAAGAAGGTGAAGTCTATCAAGGATCCATTACCATCGAAGAAGAAAAATGGAATCTGAAATTAGACGCAAGTGACGATTCTTCTGTTACTTTCTCTATCGGCGAAGAAGGCGATTACCCATTTGCTGATTCGGATAGCATCGTGGACGTTCAAATCACCAGAAACGAATAAATCGTGATGCGATTCGTCAAAGGAGAGCACCCCTCTCCTTTTTCTTTATCAACGTATTTTTC
>CADAUN010000096.1 GCA_902791085.1 uncultured Erysipelotrichaceae bacterium
ATCTTCCTTTAAGCCTTGCTTTGTAAGCGCTTGTCGCACTTTCGAAGCGACAAGAAGCGAATTCGAATCTGACCTAACTTCTAACGCAAACGTCTTCATCCGTTTTTCTCCCTAACGATTATGATATCGGTCATCCTAGAAAGATAAGATGCCGATGCGCGTCTTCCTTTTTCTTAATATACCTTTAGATGATTTCAGTATCAATTTCGCTGCTTTGATTTCCTTGAAGTGAACGCTTATAAACGAATGATTTCTCGTGCTTTCTTGGCTTTTCCTTTACTGTTTTCCACCTTCTCTTTCTTTTTATCTCCTCCCGATATGATAAAATGACCCCATGGAAAATTCTGTTTTATTGGTTTCTCATTTGACGAAACGTTATTCGTCTTTCGCTTTGGAAGACGTTTCTTTTTCTTTGGAAAGAGGCCATATTATGGGCTTCATCGGCCGTAATGGCGCAGGGAAGACCACCACTTTGAAATGCATTTATGGTTTGCTTCCTTTTTTAGAAGGCGAGGTCGTTTGGTTTGGATCCCCCTTAAAAGGAAGGGAACAGGCCATCAAAAACGAGATTGGCTTGTTATTTGGAGGAATTGATTATTATCCCAATGCCAAAGCCCAGACGATTCATCAGGTCACCCGCCGTTTTAATCCAGAATGGGATGAGAATCTTTATGCTTCTTGGATTCATTATTTTGGGTTAGACACCAACAAAAAAATCAAAGAATTCTCAAACGGCATGAAAATCAAATTTAGTCTCTCCTTGGCGTTGTCTCACCACGCGAAAGCATTGCTGCTTGATGAGCCAACTTCAGGACTAGACCCGGTCTCACGCGATGAAATCTTAGATTGCTTCCGCCGCGTCGCCGACAAAGAAGGGGTCAGTATTTTATTCTCGACGCATGTGATTTCAGATCTCGATAAAATCGCGGATGACATCACTTATATTCAAAAAGGAAGAATCGTTGCTTCCGAGCCTTTGTCTGTCTTTAAAGAAAACTATTACAAAATTGAGGGTGAATCCGATACTTTAACGCCTTCCTTACGAGAAAAAATCGGTCATCTCCGGGAAAGAAATGGTGATTTTGAAGGGATTATCCTTTCTAAAGACGCTAACGAATTCTCATCTTATCCATTAAGCAAACCAACCTTAGAAGAAATCATGCTCTATTGGGAAAGAGGAAACGAAAATGAAACAGCTCCTATATAAGGAATATCGCCTTTGCCTATCTGGTCAATCAATTATTTTCTTGGCGTTGACTTTATTGATTTTGATTCCTACTTGGCCAGCGATTGTTCCTTTCCTTTATACGCTTGTAGGCATTATCACCATTTTTCCTTGGGCGTTTGCCAATCGCGACATTGAATTCACGGCCAATCTTCCGATTTCGAAAGAAGATGTGGTAAAAGGACGGATTTTCTTTGTTTCTTCTTTAGAATTGCTGTCCATGCTTTGGTCTGTTCCTTTTGGACTAATCCGGCAATTTGTCCTCTTACCGAATATGGGAGAAGAAGTCACCAAGACTTTCGGCTTAAATTTCAATCTTGCTCTATATGGAATGGTTTTCGTTTCTTTTGCCGCCTTCCATTTGATTTTCTTCCCCTGGTATTATCGGAAACCATCCGATAAAAATGTGGCTTGCCAATTGGTTTCATTGCTCTCTGCCATGGCGTTACAAGGAGTCATCACGGCTTTATTTATCATGTTCCCTTCTTGGAATACCTTCTTAGACGCTGGCACTTTATCCGCTTTCTTGGTGCAGTTAGCAATCTTTTTTGGCGGGATTATCCTTTGGATTTTGGCAAGTTGGATCTCTTATCGGGCAGCTAGGCGCCGCTTCTTAGCTTTGAACCTATAGGCGTGTCTTTTTGGATTGTGCACGAAGAGAAATCGCAATAAAACTCCCGAAACATTTTTCTTTCACCGGATTTTTTCTTCTTCGTCTATCATCAAATTGACCAAAAGATTCCAACTTTGAAAGCCGAGATTATAGACGCCGTTTCCCGTTTCAGGATTGTAATATTCATGCATTACCCCTGATTGTTTGATGTCTTCCCCTAACATATGAATGATGGCAGAGGCAAGTGCTTTTGCTTCTTTTAAATCACCGTAACGCAGCAATGCTTCAAAGAAAAAATAATTCACATTCATCCAAATCGGACCCGTCCAACAAGAGGGATTTCCACCCGTGCGAATCCGATAGGCCCGTTCTTTTTGCCATACGCTCCGTAAGCCAAACGCTGATCCTAAGGGGAGGGATTCAAGAGATTTTCTTCAATCACGCGTTTCCCTGCTTTGTGCTTGCGAGCGCAATCAAGTTTAAATTCAAATGTGCATTTCATCAAAAATATCCCTCCTCCTTTTTGGTCTAGGATTTGGGGTACAGTTCAATATGGCTCGGAAGCCTTTGTTTGTTTTCTTTACAAAAAAAGAAAATTGTTTTATGTTCTCCTAATGACCACATATAACTTCTTTACATTTTAGATTGTAAAGAAGAAATAATCATTTTATATGTTAGAATTTAATATCGAAAAAAAGAAAGGAGAATCAGATGAAGAAAACAAAACGTGAACGCATCCAACGAGAGATCAAGGATTTATTCTTGGTATTGTCAGGTTGCTTTTTATTGGCCTTGTCGGATGCTCTTTTTATTATCCCGAATCACATTGTGAACGGCGGAGTAGACTCCATTGGCGTCTTGATCAATTTCTATTTTCAAGATCGTTTGGGCTTTGATTTGTCCGATATCGTCGTTGCTGCGGTCCAAATCTTGCTTTGGGTGCTTGGCCTCTTTTTCTTAGGGAAGAAATTCTCCGCCCATACCTTATTAGGAACGCTGGCTTTTCCTGCTTTTTATTCATTGCTCCTTCGGACAAACGTCTATGAAGCTTGGGGATTAAAAGCATTCTTTGAAGCACATTCAGATTCTGTTGGATCCCTTGCTTTAGCAGGTCTTTTTGGTGGTGGCATCGCCGGAATCGGGGTTGCGCTTACCTATTTAGGAGATGGATCGACAGGGGGTACCGATATTCTTTGCTTCATCATCGAAAAATATGCGAGAGTCACCCAGGATCTCTCGGGAATGGCCTTGGATGCCATCTTCATTTTAACCTCGTTATTTTGCATGCGGGATTGGGGGTTAACCATGAGTGGGATCCTCTCTTCTTTGGCCTGTGCCATCGCGGTGCGTTTGCTTTATGTAAAGGCTAATGATTCTGTCGTGTGCCACGTCATCACCGAACAATTCGAATTGGTAAACGGCTTCATTCAAAATCGATTGGGACACGGCACCACCGTCATCGAAGGAAGTTCGGGACGTTCGGGAAAAGAGAGAAAGATTGTTCGTGCCGTCATGTATCGCGATGAGGCAGACGATTTAAAAAGTTATATCGCCATGGTCGATCCGGATGCCTTTTTCACCATTGCGGCATTAGATGAAACCACGGGCCGTGGCTTCTCTCCCTGGCGTTCCAGCGCATGGAACCGTAAACGATTGCTACGCAAATACGGCGTTGAAATCAAAGAACGAAAAAATCCAGACGCCGAATTTGAGGGCTTGGATCAAAATCAATTGAACTCATAAAGAATGTCCGCCGTCGGTCACTAAAGAAATCCATTTTTCTTCTTTCAAAAAAGGAAATAGGAACTTCACTCAAAAAAGATGCCGTCATTTCTTGCTTTGCCAAATCCAGGCTTGCACGTCACTTCAATTTGCTTACAATAAGTTCATACTTTCACCACAAAAAGGAGTTACTTATGGCTTTTGTTAAGTGGATTAAGGACCATTCCCGTTATGAAATCTTAATTCTCGCCTCCCTTGCTTACCTTTTCGTTTTTCTCAATGTTCTAGGAACTTTAGAAGGGGATTCTGGAAGCTATATTTTTGGCCAAATTCTTTTTCTTATGATTCTTGGCGGTCTATACGCCTTCCTATGCATTTCTCAATTCTTGCTTAACGAGAAAGCGAAAACCATCGCTTTAACGGTATTTCTTTTCTATTATGCAATCGATCGATTGGGAGCCATCTCCACCCCATTTTATTTTTTAGGCGTCACTTCTAACGGATTGGCCGTTTCTTTTGGCGTTTTCTTCTTGTTCGCCATGTTGGCCTATCTCGTGTTCTTTGTCCTATATGGCCTTAACCTTTTCTTCCCTAAGATTCGCTTCCCGCGTCTTCTTCCCATCATTTTCTTATACGTCTGGATTGGTTGCTCGCTGATCTCTATGATTTTGGTCATCTGCATAAATGCCCAAGTAAATATTGCCTGGGGCACCTATTTTGGCAATGTCAAAGGTTATCTTTTACTTCCTCTTTTATTCTTTGTGGCTTATTGTTCTTGTCACACGAAAGAGAAAGAAGAAACGATTCTTCCCTCTGATGCAACTTCCCCTTCCGCTGAAAAGCCAAGCGAATCATCCAACTAAACACAAAAAGACACGCCTGGCTTTTTGCCTAAACGTGTTCTTTTTAAAACGCATTTTGTCGCTTCGATCTCTCATCGGACTCGCGAAGGTGAGAAACGGCGATAAATCCCAACATAATCGATTTGCTTTTGTCGGCAACCGTGACAATACCCCCATTTTTAAATTGATCTCTTTGATTTAAGAAGCCATCTTTGTTTGAAACTGAATAACTCTCATAAGGCAACCCGGATGCATTCTTTTCTCCGCTTCGAAAAAGCGCATCTCCTAGCTTACGCTGTTCACAAACGAATGCGTTCTTTACCATGCTGGCTTGCCCACAGAAATGAGAGAATCGATATCGTAGAAGGCATTTTCTATGGCTTCGGTATGATACATTTCGTACATCCGATAGACGAATTCTGTAAGGCCTTTTTGATCCAAAGTTCTCATCACGGATAAAGAGTCCTTCCCCTTATATTGGGCGTAGCTTTCAATGAGGTAAACGAAGAACTCAAATTCCTTGGTCATGCCTATTCTCCTTTAAGATAAGCGGAATCCCTTGGGTCGCCTGTCTCTTCTTCTGTTTTATAGATCTCAAAAAGGGCTTCAGGGCTGAAATACCAGAGCTTCATCTGGTCATCTAGGAGAAGCTGATGGGTTTTCGAAGACAAGAATAGGCGAAAGGCATCAAGATTCGTGATTTTCTTCTCTTCGGCAATATAGGAACAGACTTTCGATTCAATCCAAGAAATCCGTTCTGGTTTTGTCTTGATCATAGCTTCCTCACTCCTAAGCCCATAATTGAAAGTTGGCAATTTTCAAATTATAAGGTAATCGGCGATTTGATTTGCCTTGTTGTCTACAGCCCATTGAAAGACCGTACGATAATCGCCTTGTTCGTATTTAAGCTTTAAATATTCGCTTATCGTTAAAAGCTAGTTATTTAGTTCTTCCTTGATTGTTTCAAAATCATTGCAAGCCAGTAACTTGTCGATGTTTATTATTCCGTTCTCGATAGAAGAGTTAATGGCTATCCGCTTATCAAAAATCATTTGTTCCCATATTTTCCCTTTCCTTTAAAAATCCAAGCCATAATAGCTATTTAGGTTTTTCACTTGTCTAAAAACGTCCTTGAAGTAATCGTCATAATTCCATTTGGATTCCTCCAAATCTTCATTTAAGAATGTGGAGCAATAATCTTCAAAGAACTCGATTAATTTCTTGAAAAGCTTGTCTATA
>CADAUN010000097.1 GCA_902791085.1 uncultured Erysipelotrichaceae bacterium
TAGCCTTCTTCAACAATCAAAGCGCGAGCATCTAGCCATGAAGGGTTTGAGATGGTTGTTAATCATTAGCCTTCTTCAACAATGCGATCTGTGGTCAAGTAGTGGTTGGTGTTTGAGATGGTTGTTAATCATTAGCCTTCTTCAACAGCGAAATGAAAGAAAAGTTAATCAAGGTCGTTTGAGATGGTTGTTAATCATTAGCCTTCTTCAACGCATAAGTCGGAAAACACCATGCTCGCTGAGTTTGAGATGGTTGTTAATCATTAGCCTTCTTCAACTCTTTTTGTTGGTCTTAATGGCGGTGTTCGTTTGAGATGGTTGTTAATCATTAGCCTTCTTCAACATCGTGCCGAACGACAATTACGGCACGAGAGTTTGAGATGGTTGTTAATCATTAGCCTTCTTCAACATTGGTTTTGCTACTATTGTGCCGTCACTCGTTTGAGATGGTTGTTAATCATTAGCCTTCTTCAACCAGAATACCTAAAGGTCATGATGGGCAATCGTTTGAGATGGTTGTTAATCCTAAGC
Source organism: uncultured Erysipelotrichaceae bacterium (assembly GCA_902791085.1). GTDB lineage: Bacteria > Bacillota_I > Bacilli_A > RFN20 > CAG-826 > UBA4951. The sequence goes on from CADAUN010000097.1 coordinate 532, forward strand.
CTTCTTTAACAAAAAAGACCGTTAAGACTTCATCCTAACGGTCGTTGAAAGGTTGAAAGCTTGAGAATTAGATTAGCTTTGATTCTTCAAGCAATGTCTCAATGTCGGTGTCTTTCACTTTCTTTAAGACTTTCTTGAGAAGGGCTTTCTCAGTCAGGCTTAAATCCATGTCGGTGATTTTCTTACGGTCAATCGCATAATAGGTAGCGCGTAATAGTTCACGAACGTCGTAACGTGATCCCCAGACTTCAGGAACACCACGGTCAACATTGAGTAAGGTATAGACAGCTTCCATACCAGAACGCATGGAGTATTCAGTGGTGAAGATGGTGTCGTGTGGGATTTCTGCGAATTGGCCGATGAAGGCAAAGTTCTTGGAACCATGAGGCACGACTAACGGGCGATCGGTTTCCTTCCGCGGTTGGAAGAAGGCGTCCACATAGGGCATAAAGGCAGAAGTGGTATTCGCATGTTTGCTGGCATATTCTTCGATTTTGTCTGTCGGAACACCAATGTGATACATCCATTCTTCGGCAATTTCGATGCCGGTGCAGTCGCGCATCGGCTTTTTCACATAGTTGCCAGGACGATTGGTATAAAGCGAATAGAACCAAACCAAGACGCGATTATTCGGTTGATCTAAGAACTGACCTTGACGATTGATGGTCCAAGAACAACGCCAATAATCCCATGAATCTTTGACGGTGACGATGCCGCCGGTGCAAACCTTTCCATCGCGTGGATCACGTTCGGTGATTTTCATGATGTAGGGAATTAAGGCTTCATCAACATCAATGGTAGCTGACATCCAGTTTGTTTCTTCGATGTTGTCGCAGAAATTATCGACGTTGCCAAAACTGCCATCATGGACTTGGTTTTGCATTTTGCGCCACAAATTCCAGGAATCGCCTTCTTTGACCTTAATGCTTCGCCAATTTGGCGCGGTCGTTTGATTGCCGTAGACTGTGCTATCCACACAAGAACCATTGGTGATGAACACCAAATCATCCTTGGTTAAGGCAATCTTCTCTTCCTTTCCTTCTTTGACAATGTCGATTTCTTTTGCCCATTTATTATCGGAATCTTTAGCGTCGAAAATGACGTTTGTCACTTCCGTATGAGGAATGAATTCCACGCCATGCGCTTCTAAATAATGAAGCAAAGGCAAAATCATCGAATCATATTGGTTATAGCGAGTAAAACGTAACGCGGTGAAATCAGGCAAGCCATCGATATGATGGACATAACGTTGAAGATAACGTTTCATTTCAAGTGCGCTTGACCATTCTTCGAATGCAAACATCGTTTGCCAATAAAGCCAGAAATTGGATTTCCAGAAATGATCATCGAAGCAATCGCTGATTTTCTTGTCTTCCAAATCTTTTTCTGGAGTCAAAAAGAGTTTCAGTAATTCTTCTTGTGCCTTGCGGTCTAACGTAAAGTCGTGACCGGTAGGAAGCTTTTGTCCACGATTTGCAGTGGCGCGGCATAACGAATAATTGGGATCGGCATTGTTTAGCCAACGATATTCGTCTAAGACTGAGACATTAGGATCGGATGACGAAGGAACATCTCTAAAAACATCCCACATGATTTCGAAATGGTTGTCCATTTCGCGTCCACCGCGCATGATATAACCATTTTTGGGGTCGTGATATCCATCGCACGCTCCGCCGGCGAGCGGATCGCGGTCAAAAATATGGATGTGGTTGCCAGGCACTTGACCGTCTCTCACCAGATAGAAAGCAGCGGTCAGTCCAGCTAAGCCTGAGCCAATGATGTAAGCGTGTTTTTGCTCAGCGCCTTCGGGTTTCTTTGGACGGGCGAAGGCTTCGTAATTTCCAGCAGAATAATACATGTTTTTCTCCTTGCCTCTTCGGGCATTTTCACTTTAAGAAAAAAGAAAAACACGTCAAATGGTCAAAATTTGATTGCTGACAAAAAAATATAATTTTGGAATAATATGACAAAATATTTTACAAAATAATGTCTCTGTCAAAATTGCTTATTTTCGGCCGGAATATGCGTTTAATGCATTCGGAATGGTTCCTTTGATTAAAGGGGATAAATGGTGAATGATGGCTTTGGGATCGTCTGCCATGCCGCGATCTACCCAACCAATGACAATATCGATAAAAGAGACCGTATAAAAATTGGCGATAAAGTCTTTGTCTTTCTGGGTGACATCTAAGATCAGCAAGCGTTCGGCCACTTCATTGACGACATGATTGAGTAATGGCAGGGTTAAATGATAAAGATAACGGATTAAGGTATCTTTTGAGACAGAATGGTAGATATTCATGATAAAAGGTTCTTCTTTTTTCGCCAATCTGAAGATGTCTAAAAACCCTTCTTCCCAAGTGGTGTAATCGCGATTTTGTTTTAAGGCAGCATCGGCTTCAGTTTGGCAAATCCATTCCACCAAATCGGCAATGTCATTGAAATGATAATAAAAGGTTTGTCTCCTAACGCCCGTTCGTTCGCAAAGCTCTCCGATGGTGATTTTGGTCAATGGTTTTTCCGCGCACAAATCTTTGAGCGACTGCGCTAACGCTTTCTTTGTTAATGTTGACATGTGTCAAATATAGCACAAAAAGGAAATGGGAACATTGCCATCAAATAGAATGGCTTTTCTCTTCCTTTTGATGTAAGGGTTCGCAAAGGAAGAAAAGAATGCTAGAGACACCAATCGTAACGGAAGTGAAGATGCACAAAACCATAGGATGATTTTCATAAAGGTAAGCGTGCAAAAAAGAGAAAGCGAAGGCAGAGACCCCGTATGCCAATTCATAGAAGCCAAATGCTTTCGCGCGATCCGCTTTGGGAGAAAGCGAGGTGACGCCTGACAACAAGACGGATTCCATGGCACCCATCCCGATCCCCCAGAACGTCAATCCCAAAAACACGATGAGCAGATTGGAATTCATAAAGAAACAAAAAGCATAAGGGGCGGTGAATAATGCCGCTAAGCCCACGCTACGGAAGCCAATATGGTCATAAAGATAACCAAACAGCAACGCGGATAAAGCGTCAATCAACATCGCATAGGAATAAAGCAACGGGAAGAAATTGTCTGGCAACAAAGCTAAATCCCCCAAATGCTTATTGATTAAGCCAAAGGAATCCATAAAGCCCATCGCAAAGACGAACGCGCCAATCACAAAGAGAACGTAGGTTTTGCTGCTTAAGAAAGAACCAATCTTCTCTTTGCTATCGTGTTCAAAGGATTCTGGCTTAGGAAATAGAAAACGAGAAGTCCAAAGCAAGACAAGGCAAAGAATCGCCGGAATGGATAAAGAGGCAAATCCCCATACATATTGGGAATATTCGCTATCCTGTAACCGCATTGAATATACGGCTGTCAAAATAAGGGGACCAATGCAGGCACCGATTTGGTCTAAGGCTTCGCCTAAGGCAAAGCTTTTGCCTGCCCCTCTTTCTTTGGCAGCAAAGGAAACCAATGCGCTTTTGGAAGGTTTCTTAATTGCCTTTCCGAATTTCTCCATCAAGATGAAGAAAACGGCAAGTTGCCATTTTCCATTTGGCACCGCCGCTAACAAAGGAACGGAAGCCATATCGATGGTGTAGCCAAGAATGGTAAACAACCAATATTTCTTGGTTTTATCGGATAGCCAGCCAAAGAATAAACGGAGTCCAGAGCCAAGCAACGTGGCAACGCCTCCGACGGCAGCGATCACAATGGTTGGAGCGCCTAAAAACGATTCAAACTTGCCCTGAACAGAATTGGCACCTTCAAAGACCATGTCATTAAACAAAGACATGATTGACATCAAGACAATGAAGGCGAACGCTTTTTGAACGAGGGTAAGTGGTTTACGTTTCGACATAAAAAAGAAAAGTCTCTTTCCGTCATTTTAGGATAGGCGGCCTTAAGGTCTTGTCAAGGCAATCCCATAAGATTCTTAAGATGATATGTAGGATTGACAATAGCTTTACCGAATCTCGGTTGTTAGAAAAGATGATTTGTCTCTATCTCTTCACTTAAAGAGGAAGTGGTGCCTTGTTTTGATACGTCAAAAAACGAATGGTATAACCATTGTCTTCTTCGGGAAGTGAAGAAGAAATCACAACAAAATTCGGATTTTCGTCAAGATTCGGAAAGAAGACTTCGGCTTTGCCGTCTGCCATAACTTTGGTCAAAAGCACTTCGTTCACGTAGGGCAGCATTTGGCGATAGATTGAGGCGCCGCCAATGATATAAACATCCTCTTTTTCTAGGGCTTCTTTGATGGCTAATTTAAAGTCTTCAAAGGTATGCACATTAATGACATCTAGATATTCATGATCAACATCCTTTGAAAGGACAATATTGGTACGATTCTTTAAAGGTTTGCCACCAGGAAAGGACAGCAAAGTGTTTTCTCCCATGGCAACGACGTGCCCTGAGGTGGTTTTGCGAAAGAAAGCCATATCTAAAGGCAAATGGAACAAGAGACCGTTCTTTTTCCCAATGCCAAAATGTTTATCGCAATTTAAAATGGCGCGTAAGGTATGCATATTTTTTAAATGGCAACGGGGATCTTTTGCCCCAGTTTTTCATATTCGTAATCTTCGAGTTCGAAACTATCGACGGTAAAGTCGTAAAAGTTTGTAATCGAGGTATCCATCTTTAGTTTAGGCGCTGGATGCTGTGGCTTTGCCATGACTTCTTTGACCAAATCGATATGGCGATCATAAAGATGAGCATCGGCAATAACATGAATCAACGTGCCAGCTTTAAGGCCAGAAACTTGAGCGAACATCATGAGCAACAAAGAATATTGCAAGACGTTCCAGTTGTTCGCGGTTAACATGTCGTTCGACCGTTGATTCAAAATGCCATTCAAGGTATCACCAGAAACATTAAAGGTCATCGAATAGGCACAGGGATATAGATGCATTTCGTGAAGGTCTTCAAAATTATAGATATTGGTCAAAATACGACGGGATGTCGGATGATGTTTTAAATCATAAAGAACACGATCTACCTGATCAAATTCGCCTTCTGGGTAAATGGCCTTTTTTGCGAGCTGATAACCATAGGCTTTGCCAATCGATCCG
>CADAUN010000098.1 GCA_902791085.1 uncultured Erysipelotrichaceae bacterium
CGATGTTGGCAAAAGAGTTAGAACGCGCGGAAGCTTTTGGCGTTCCTTACCTCGTTTTACATCCCGGAAGCGATGTGGATCAATACGGGGAGAAAGTGTTTCGTGAAGCCGCATTCGTTTTAGATGCCGCTTTAGAAGCATCTTTAACGACCAAGACTATGATTTGCCTAGAAACCATGGCGGGAAAAGGACACGAAATCGGAAGCACATTCGAGTCCATCGCCGCTTTGCGGGGGTCGTCTCGTTATCCGGATCGTCTTGGCGTTTGTTTAGATACTTGTCATATTCATGATGCGGGATATCCCGTCAATCACGTAGATGATGTGTTAAAGGAATTCGAGCGTACGATCGGCTTGTCTCATTTAAAAGTGATTCATTTAAATGATTCGAAGAATCCATTAGGATCCCATAAAGACCGTCATGAAAATATCGGTTATGGAACGATCGGTTTTGAAACGTTAGAGAAGTGGTTCTCCCATCCCTTATTAGAAGGCATCCCGTTTGAGTTGGAAACGCCGCGAATCGGAAAAAGTTTGCCTTATCGCAAAGAAATTGAAATGTTAAGAAGCAATCATTACCAGGCGGGATGGAGAGAAACTCTTAAAGACGATTGATTTCTTCGATTAAAGCTTCGTAAATGTCGGCATCTTTGACTTGACGAAGGATTTTTCCGTCTTGGAAAATCACCCAAATGTGATTTCCCCCGGCCGCGCCTAAATCTGCATGTTTTGCTTCACCCGGGCCATTGACAACACAACCCATAATCGCGATGGTTTTACAAATTCTATGATCTTCTAAGTATTGTTGAATTTTCTTTGCTAACGGCAACAAATTGACCTCGGTCCTGCCGCATGTTGGGCAAGAAATAAAGGTTGGCCAATCCTCTTTTAATCCCAAATCGTGTAGCAAACGAGCAGCAGCACGAACTTCTTCCTCTGGTTCTTCCGTCAAAGAAATGCGGATGGTGTCGCCAATTCCGTCTAATAGCAAAGGAGATAATCCAGCGGCTGAGCGAATGAAACTCGTTTCCATCGGTCCTGCCTCTGTAATCCCTAGATGTAAGGGATAGGGGAAACGTTCTGATGCCAAGCGATAAGCCGCAACCGTTTCACGCACATCTGATCCTTTTAAAGAAAGGACGATATCGTGAAATCCGTACTTTTCAAGCAAATCCACGTGTTTTTTAGCAGATTGGTAAAGATATTCGCCTTTAATGGTGTCGCGACCTTGATAAATTTGTTTGTCCAAAGACCCCCCATTCACTCCGATCCGGATGGGGGCATGATGCGCCAGGGCGGACTTTACCACCTCTTGGACGCGCTTTTCATCACCGATATTGCCTGGATTGATGCGAATTGCATCGACGCCGGCATCAAGCGATGCCAAAGCAAGACGATAATCGAGATGAATGTCGGCGATTAAAGGAATCGAAACCCGTTTTTTTAATTCACGAAATGCGGCAGCGTCTTCAAAATCAAGACAGGAGCAGCGCATGACTTCGGCACCTAGTGCGGCACAGCGATTGATTTGTTCGCTGACTTCATTGATGTGCGAAGTTTTAATCGAACACATCGATTGAATGACGACGTGGTCTTGACCGCCGATTTGGCAAGTCCCGACATGAATTGGTTTTGTTTGCTTTCTTGGATCCATCGAAAAAATTTTAGCGTCTTTTTCCTTTTTCTAGTAGCACTTTTATGCGGTCTATGTTAGGATATCTCTCGCACAAGAAGGAAGAGTGACAAATTATGGCAAATAGTAAACGCGATCAAGTAATTCTCGCCTGCAGCGAATGCGGTGAACACAACTACATTACCACGCGGAACAAACGGAATCATCCGAACAAAATGGAAACGATGAAGTATTGCTCTCGCTGCAAGAAAGAAACGCTTCATAAAGAAGCGAAGTAATATTCGTTATTTTGAACAATTTAAAGCGCCTTTGAAGGCGCTTTTTGTGTTATTTAAGTAGAGCTCTCGCTTTTTGAACTTCTTCTAGGAATTGCTTGGCCCGTTTGGTGATTTCGGGATAATTGCCATCTTTTGCGGGAGCGGTAAGGCTTCCTCCAGCTGACACCATGACCGCACCGTTTTTGATCCATTCGCCGGCATTTTCGATGCTGACCCCGCCGCTAGGCAACAATTTCGCCTCGGGAAGGGGGCCATGGATGTCTTTCAAATAATGTGGTCCAACCACGTCGCCGGGGAAAATTTTGATTAAGTCAGCCCCTCCACGCAACGCCATGACAATTTCGGTCGGCGTTAAGCAACCGGCAAAATAAGGAATGTTTTCTTGTTTGGCGATATTAGCAACCCCGTTGTCAAAAGAAGGGGAGACGATAAACATTGCCCCGTGCAAAATGGCGTCTTTCGCCGTTTCTTTGTCTAACACCGTTCCTGCACCAATGAGACATGAAGCAAATCGTTTATCCTCGCGCAAAGCTTGAATGACTTCGCTTGCCTTTGGAATGGTGTAAGTGATTTCAAGACCCTTCACTCCGCTAGGAAGGATGGCGTTAGCCATTAGAAGCGCGCTCTCTTTGTTGGGCGCTCGCAAAACGGCCAATACGCCGCACTGGATTAATTGATCAATCGTTTCTTCTTTTTTCATTGATTCTCCTAACGCTGAATCAGCGTATCGCCTCCTCCAAAAGCCAATGACGTGACTTCGTCCCACGAAGCAACAAGGTAATCACCGGCAATCGTGTGTTTTAAACAAGAAGCGGCGACGGCACATTCGATTTCTTCTTGAGGAGCCATGCCTTTCAGCTTTGCGGATAAAAGCGCTGCTCCAAACGCGTCTCCTCCGCCCACACGGTCAACAATATCAACCACATAAGAACGGGCGCATTTTACTTGACCTTGAGTTACGAGATAACCCGAAATTTCATTCCGATTAGAAAGAGGAGAATGTCGGGAAGAGAAAGCAACTTCAGGAATGCCGAATCGATCGTTTAGCCATTTTGCGGCGGTTAAATACGTCGAGGGATCGTCTCCTTCCTTGGGATTCACCGACAACGCAAAAATGTCTTTCAATTGATACAAATTGGTGAAGCAGAGATCCAAAGAAGGAGCAATGGTTTCATAAACCTTCTTTGCCTCATCGATTGGCCATAAACTGCGACGGTAATTCAGATCGAATGCGACTTTTACCCCGTGTTCTTTGGCTTTTTGAATCGATAAAATCACAATATTTTTTAAAGCGGGAGACAAGGCCGGGCTAATACCGGTTAAGTAATACCAGGAAGCGTTTTGAAAGATAAGATCCCAATCATAGTCTTCCTTGGCGGATTCAGCAAAAACGGAATGGGAACGATCATAAAGAACGGAACTAGGGCGTTGCGAATACCCCGTTTCGCAATAATAAACGCCAAGACGACCGTCTTTTTGCGTAACGTATTGGGTATCTACTCCAAATTGACGAACGGCATTTAAAGCGGCATTACCTAGTGCGTTCCGTGGCAAAGCCGTCACATAAGAGACAGGGATAGCAAATTGAGCCAAGGCAATCGCGACATTTGCTTCCGCGCCGCCATAATAGGCGTGAAACGAAGGCGCTTGAGCGAAACGGAGATGCCCTTCGGGAGAAAGACGAAGCAGAAGTTCTCCAAAGGTAATGACAGATTTCATCGTTTTTCCTCACACCCCTGAATATGACGAGAAACCGCCATCAATCGGCATAATCACACCGGTGATAAAACTGGCAGCCTTTTCATCGCTCAAAAACAAAGTCGCCCCCAATAGCTCATCGGTCTCTCCGAACCGATTCATCGGCGTGTTTCGTAATATTTTAGCGGTTCTCTCTGTAGGTGTGCCGTCTTCATTCCAAAGCAAGGAACGGTTTTGCGTTGTGGAGAAAAAGCCAGGGGCAATCGCGTTCACACGGATTCCTTCAGGAGCAAAATAAGTGGCGAGCCATTTCGTGAAATTCGAAACTCCTGCCTTGGCTGCACTGTAAGCCGGAATTTTGGTTAAAGGAGTAAACGCATTCATCGATGAAATGTTTAGAATAGAGCAGCCTTTTCGCCCGATCATATCTTTTGCAAACACTTGAGTGGTTAGCCACGCTCCCAATAGGTTTAAATCAAAGACAAATTGAAATCCTTCCGGCTTTAAGTCAAAGAACGAAATCTCATTTTCATTTTGTTTCGGTGAATAAAATTCTTGCGTGGTCGTCGCTTTCGGAGAATTTCCGCCAGCCCCATTCACCAAAATATCGCACGGACCTAAGTCACGAAGAATGGCTTCGTTCGCTTTTTCTAAGGAAGAACGGTCCAAGCAATTGGCCTCATATGCCTTTGCTTTTCCTCCGTCCTCGATGATAAAATCTTGAACTTTTTTAGCAGCGGGAAGCCGTAAATCCAAAATGGCTACTATTGCGCCAGCTGCCGCGTAAGCTTCGGCCATGCGCGAACAAAGAACGCCGCCAGCGCCAGTAATGACGACAACTTTGTCTGATAAATCAATGCCTAATGGCAAATCTTCTCGTTTCATAATGATTATTCTTTTCCTTTCTTTTCCGCTTCCGCAGCCTCAAATAATCCATTGATATAAGCGCAGCCTAAGGCGCGATCATATAAACCATAGCCGGGTTTCCCATCTTCGCCAAAAATATTGCGACCATGATCAGGGCGAACGTAGCCATCGAAGCCATTGTCTACCAAAGCTTTTACAATGGCATACATATCTAACGAACCTAATTTGCTATCATGACCGACTTCGACGAAAGAGTCGCGATCGTCCGTATAACGGATGTTACGAAGATGAGCGAAATAGATGCGTCCTTTCTTTGCGTATTTTGCTGCCATATGAGGAACATCATTCTTTCTGCCAGCGCCTAGCGAACCGGTGCAAAGCGTCATGCCATTATGGCGGTTAGGAACCGCTTCAAATAAGCGGTCAAAATCCGTTTCATTCGAGATAATTCGAGGCAAGCCAAAGACATCCCAAGGCGGATCATCGGGATGAATAGCCATCTGGATGTCGTATTGATCTAAGACATCCTCAATGGATTTTAAGAAATAAACTAAGTTGGCAAAAAGCGCTTCATGTGAGACTTTTCGATAAGCCGTCAATAAAGATTGAAGTTCTTCCGGAGTATAAGATTCATCCCAACCAGGAAGATGCAAATGCTTAGGATCCACCCGATCAAAATCATCTCGTGAATACGACAAAGAATTCGATTCGTCAGGATTTTGGTGATGCATATCTGTTCGAAGCCAATCAAAAACAGGCATGAAGTTATAACAAACACATTTGACGCCATAGCGTCCGACGAGTGCTAAATTTTGACGAAAGGCCGCGATATGAGCGTCTCGTTTAGCAGTGCCAAGTTTGATGTCCTCGCTGACGGGAATGGATTCGATCACTTCCATGCTTAGCCCGTGAGCGAGGGCCATTTCTTTTAGTCTTTTTAAGGAATCTTCACTCCAAACCTCACCTGGCTTTTGATCGTAGACGGCAGTGACGACGCCAGAAAGATTGGGAATCTCGTGCAAATAAGAAAGCGGGATGCTGTCTTTAGGTCCAAACCAGCGAAACACTAATTTC
>CADAUN010000099.1 GCA_902791085.1 uncultured Erysipelotrichaceae bacterium
TCACGCAAGAGCAAGCGATTGAAGGCAAATACATCGTGTTGCGACGCGGCAAAAAGAATTATTTCTTGGGTGCTTTTGAGAAAAATTAATGCTGCACAAAGCATTTTTCTCGCAATCAGAACGAATTCCCCTCATAATAAAATCACAAACAATCATTCTTCAAATTAAGGAGTACAAAAAATGGAAGAAAAGAAAGTTCAAAAATATCGTTGCTTAGTCTGTGGGCAAATCGTTGTCCCTAACGAAGACGGCTCTTGCCCAGTCTGCGGCGCTCCCGCGGACATGCTTGTTCCAGTTGACGACAACGGCAACGAAATTCAACTTTAATTCTAAAAGAAACGATTCCTGTTGGAGAACGTGCCTTCGGCAAGTTCGCCAATGGGGATCTTTTTTATTTTTAAGCTTCTAAAGCGTAAGTATCCAAAAATGCTTGTAACAAAGGATCTTCTTTGGCAGCTGCCGCTTCCTTTTTCCAAAAATAGGTTTCGCCATAACGTTCATAATCGCTCTCAGGAATGGTTAAGCCAATGAAATTGGAAAGAAGCTTTGGGTAATTCGACAAAAAGGGATGTGTTCGGCTGCCATCCCAATAACTGGCGCTAAGATAAACGCCTGTTTCGTTTTGGCTCAAGGTGTCATTCAAATAGACAGCCATGTCATAAACCGCTTCAGCAAAATGCATCTCTTTCCCGTTCGGGCGATAAGTCACAAAAGTAGGAACAAAGCCAGTTAGGTAGCCAAAAGAGGTGTTATAAAGATTAGAAAGACCATATTCGTCTTTGAAAGATTGCCATTGGCTAGCCGCATATTCGCCGTCTTTTAAACGAATCCCTTCCGTATCGCATTCCAAAAGATAAATCGTTCCTTTGGCTTTCGCCCCATATTCTTTTAAAAAGTGATAATTCAAATAAGCACAGTCAGAGCAAGTTTTACGCACAAAGCCCAAGGCGAACGCCTCATTTTTTAATAATTTGCTGTCCACTTGGGCTTTTGAAAGATAACGGAACGCTCCCCATTGGACGAAAGGATCGAGATAGGATTCGATTTTTTCGAGATTAGACAAGGCGTCATTGCCATTGGTTTTTTGACTCCGGAGCTTGCCATTTTCAAACAAGGCAAGTGTCACTTCGCCATCTACAAAACGTAAGCCAAAAGCATCGCTCCCTTTCGCAAAATCGCTAGGATTGATGCCAAAGATTTGCGCTTCATAAGTTTGAAGGTATTGGTCTAATCCCGAAGCAAAACCATACCAACACGTGCAATCGTCAACCACGCCTTTTAGCAAGGAAGAATAGTCATAAACGAGCAATAAAAAATTTTCTTGATATTCTATTTTTTTGGAAAGCTCAGCATAGGAAATATTATCAGTATGGAAAGCTAAGGAATTTGCTCCTGTACCGAGCGACGCGTCATAACTTCTTCCATAAGGGAGACTCGTTTTAGATGGGGAAGAAGAGGCACATCCCGATAAAGGTAAAAGCATTCCGATCGCAAAAAGAAGAAGACCCCGTTTTTTCATCTTCTTCATTTTAAAAGGTTTTCCTTTATGGGTAAAGCGTTAGAAACCCCCCAAAAAAATAGGGAAAAAATCATTCTTCAAAACAATACGATAGCTTCGACCAGAGCAAAGGAAAAACGACTTTTTACAAAGAAGAAAATCACTCCCTAAAAATTTGTTCAAAATAGTATTGATTTTTAGGTCGCTATAACGCAATATTTTTTCTCGACAGGAACAGGGCTTCGCTTGCTCGAAAATCCCCCTGATCATTTGGAGGACAACTATGGACGATAATGGTATCATCATTTCCCTTCAGCATGTGAGCAAGGTCTTTGACAAGACTTTTGTTGCCGTAGACGATGTCTCATTAGACATTAAACGTGGCGAGTTCGTGACGTTGCTTGGCCCTTCGGGATGCGGAAAGACAACGACGTTACGGATGATCGCAGGTTTTGATCTCCCCACTTCTGGAAAAATCTTTTTAAACGGACGGGATATCACCAATCTTCCTCCTTATGAAAGACCGGTCAACACGGTATTCCAACATTATGCTTTGTTCCCTAATCTCGATGTTTATGACAACATCGCTTTTGGTTTGAAATTGAAACGTATTCCTGTTCCTTGTTTTGACAAAGAGGGCAATCCGTTAAAAGGAATTGATAAAGCAGCCGTCAAACGCCTCAAAAAACAATGGAGAGAAACACGTAACGATTCTCATCTTTCGGAAGAAGACCGCGAACATCAGCTAGCCAGTATCGAAGAAGAACTGCAAAAAGCCCAAACGACGGAAGTGCCGTTATATAAGATGCGAAAACTTTCTGCCAAAGAAATCGATGAGAAAGTCGCTCATGCGTTAGCCATCGTGGACTTGGAAGAAATGGAAGACCGTGATATCCAAAATCTTTCTGGCGGACAACAACAACGGGTTGCCATTGCGCGCGCTATTGTGAATGAACCATCCGTTTTGTTGCTAGATGAACCTTTAAGCGCTTTGGATCATAAAATGCGGGTCGACATGCAACTAGAATTAAAGAACATGCATAAAAAACTTGGCATCACCTTTATCTATGTCACGCATGACCAAGAAGAGGCGTTATCGATGTCAGACAAAGTTGTCGTCATGAAAGACGGCGCTATCCAACAAGTAGGCACGCCTGAAAATATCTATAATGAGCCAACTTCGGCTTATGTAGCCGACTTTATTGGCGAATCCAATATCTTCGGCGGCACGATGATTGGACCTAAGCAAGTCCGTTTTTTAGGTGCGAATTGGCAATGTGTCGATGATTTTCCTCTCAATCAAAAAGTCGATGTGGTGGTTCGGCCAGAAGACGTCATTCTTGGCGAAAAAGGCAAAGGCGTGGTGGATGGAAGAATCATCAGCTCGATTTTCAAAGGCGAAGATTATTCTTACGAACTAGAAGTTGGGAAGAATGAAATCACCTGCCGCGACCATGCTGCTCGCCTTGTAGGGAGCGAAGTTTCGCTTTCCGTTGCTCCGGAGAACCTACAAATCATGGAAAAGGAATTGACTAACAACGTCTATACCGATGCTTATCTCGATAAGAATGGAGCGGTGGTGATTGACGGAGCAGCTTTTGCTTGTGACATCAAAACCTTATTAAAAGGCTCTTCTATTGATGAAAATGGCTACTTGGTCGATCCAAAAAACAACAAGAAATACGATTTAAACGATGCGGACGTCATCGCTTCCTTCGATTTAGATGCCCCTGAACTTTCCGATGATTTAAGTGCAGGCGAAATTACCGGAGAAATTGTCGGATCCGTCTGGATTGGTGACCATTATCAATATATTGTCCGTACCGAAGACGAAGAGGATTTTGTTTGCAACACCCCTTATCAATGGAATATCGGCGACCATGTGTCGGTGCATGTTCCTCCCGAGAAGATTTCACTTCGCTTAAAGAAAGGGTTAGATTCCTATGTCGTCGAATGAAACGATGGCAAAGACGAAGAAAGGCTCTAAATTCCGCCTGTTCTTTCGCTTGAAACGGCGTTACCTTGCCATTCCTTACGCAATTTTCTTGTTGCTTTTCGTGCTGATTCCGATGTTGATGATTTTTTGGTATGCCTTCACCGACAAAGCGGGCAACCCATCGGGAGAAGCTGCCGTTTCTTTCTTTACGACCCCAAGCAAATGGAGCGTTTTGCTCGTTTCTTTGTTCTTAGGGGTGCAAACCACGCTGATTTGTTTGTTACTTGGCTATCCTGCTGCCTATATCTTGGCCAACAAGAAGCTAAATCGAAATGGGGTGTTAGTCGTTTTATTCGTGTTGCCAATGTGGATCAACTTCGTTATCCGTACTGGCGCGACCCGCGATTTATTGGACTGGATTGGGTTAAGTGGTGGCAAATATCCATGGGCAGCCACATTAATTGGCATGGTCTATAACTATTTGCCTTTCACCATTCTTCCTTTATATACCACCATGTTAAAGCTTGACCGTTCCCAAATGGAGGCGGCTTCCGATTTAGGGGCTAATCCGGTGCAAGTCTTCTTTAAAAACGTTCTTCCGCAGACGTTGCCTGGCATTGTCTCCGCTTCGGAAATGGTCTTTATGCCCGTTATGTCTTCTTATGTCATTTCCGATACGTTGTCTGAAGGCAAAATCACGTTGTTTGGCAACAGCATTTATCTCAATTTCACCAACAGCCAATGGAACAGCGGTTCCTTTATGGCAGTGGTGATGCTTGTGATCATTGCCATTACGATGGTTATCACCCATAAATTCGATCGTGGTGACGCGTCGACTCGTCGGGGAGGTGGACTATGGTAGAATCCGTGGAACGCAAAGAAAAAATCCAGAAAGTCTTTGCCCAAATCTATATTTGGTTTTTGCTCCTTTTGATGTACGCTCCCATCTTGGTTTTGGTGGCCTTTTCCTTCACTGACGCGGATGTTTTAGGCAAATGGAATGGTTTTACTTTCTCTTTGTATGGGAAATTGTTTCGTTCCGAAGCGATTATGGTTGCCGTTGGAAACACCTTAATTGTTGCTTTGGTCTCTAGCGTGATTGCCACGATTCTAGGCACTTTTGGGGCCATTGGGGTTTATGAAGCCAATCGTCATTGGAAACGAACGATTGAATTTACCAATCAAATCCCTGTGGTCACGCCAGAAATCGTATTGGCTTTGGCCTTAACGGTTTTATTTGTGTTTTGCCGCGAGCATTTCTTCCCGAATTTTCAATTCTCTTTTTGGACTTTGTTGGCGGGTCACTTGGTTTTAAGCACTCCCTTTGTCTATTTGAACGTCAAGCCGAAACTAGAACAGATGGATCCGGCCCTATACGAAGCGGCATTGGACTTAGGATGCCATCCTCGTCAAGCCTTATGGAAGGCGACGTTGCCAGAAATTGCTCCCGGTGTTTTCTCTGGCTTCTTAATTGCCATCACTTTGTCTTTAGACGACTTCATCGTCACTGCCTTTACGGCTGGACCAGGCTTATTAAGTGGAGAATCAAAGATTTCGACGATTTCAACTTATGTTCAAGGGGTGATTAAAAAACACCCATTGCCACCGGAATTACGTGCGCTTTGTGCCTTGATTTTCTTAGTGGTTGTCTTAGTCGTGGTCGCTCTTATTTTCGTGAACCGCCGGCGGCAAGCTGGCGCCTCGGGGCGTCATGAGAAAGCGAGGATGAAACTATGAATTGGCTCCTTCCTTGGTTATCGTTAGCCATTTTGACAGCAGGAAGCGGAACTGGCCTCGCCTATCGTGAAGCCAAAACTGCGATTCAAAAGGCGGATTATCCTTCGATTACTTTACGTATTTACAATTCCGAAGACTATATTGCCAATGGCGAAGACGATTCGCGCGCTTTGATTGAAGAATTCAAAGAGAAAGTGCTTGAGGAAGATCATGTCAACCTCACCGTCTCCTATTCGACCTTCGACACCAACGAAATCATGCTTTCGAATTATGAGACTGGGGCACAACCTTATGATCTCATTTGCACCTCTGACTATATGGTGGAACGGATGATG
>CADAUN010000100.1 GCA_902791085.1 uncultured Erysipelotrichaceae bacterium
GCGAGATTGATTCCATGTCGATGGAGTTCTTTGCCGAACCCTATATGTCTCTCTTCTTTGATGATGCGGATGGTTATCGTTATCTCCATTTGGCTGACGCGATTGAATTCTTGCCATACGGGGTCACGGTCGATGAGTTCCAACATTGGGTTTATGATCACCCTGAAGCAAGTCCAAAAGAACGCGATGAGGAATGGCAAAGATTAGAAGAACGTTATACCCCATGGAAAGTTCGTTTAGAGCAAAACATTCCTTATTTAAAAGAAGGCCATCGTTGGTTAACGCAAGCCCATATCTTCGATCTTCCTTTCTATTACATCGATTACACCTTGGCGCAGGTTATCGCCTTCCAGTTCTTGTTAAGAGACCGCGTCAATCACCAAGAGGCGTGGAATACTTATTTAACGCTTTGCCGCATGGGTGGAAAATATCCCTTCTTAACGTTATTAAAGAAAGCGGGATTAGATTCGCCTTTTGCGGAGGGAACATTAGAAAAGACCATCGCCCCCTTAGAGGAGATTCTCCTTTCTTATCAACCGAGCAGCCATTAAAGAATTTCGATTTTCTAAAGGGATGCCTCTTCGCCCATGACCAAGGAGACATCCCTTTTTCCAACCTCTATCGAGGGGAGTGGGTTTATTGAAACATAATGATGACAATTCGTCAATTAAATAAGTAAGCGCTTTCTTGCGGTTTTAGGCTTGCTTTTCTTTTCTTGCCGTTTACAATTTGCAGTCCCGTTTGAGACGGGTTAGAAAAAAGGAGGTAACCATCAATGAAACAAGAAAAACAAAACGATTCGTCGCTTGATTCTTTCTTCCGCGAGGCACAATCCGAGCTTCCGCAGGAACACCATTCCGATTTTGAAGCTATCATGGATTGCCTTCTCGACAATTACTGGGAACAAGAAGATCGTTGATCTTCCCTTGTGATGAGTGATACGGAGCGGTAAAAATCGCTCCGTTTTCTTTTTTTGATTAAAAAAGATATCCCCTGTTTAAAAATTGTGATATTTTACCCACGTAGGAGGAATGAGAAGCAATGAAATCGTTTTGCAAATGGATGGACTCGCAATCCCGTTTGATGAAAATCCTGTTCTGCTTACCGGTCGTCGATGTCCTTTGGGCCATTTATCGTATTGGCGGAGCAATTGCTAACAAGAATGCGCTTCACTTGGTGTTGGCCGTTCTTTGGATTTTCTTCGGTTCGACCATCGGCTGGGTTTTGGATTTGATCAGCATTTTGCTTGTCAATCACATTTTCTGGTTCCAGGAATAGTCACCAATCCTTCCTCCGTTTTCTACGGTCAAAGACGGAATCAGATCCGGCCAGAAGGCTGGATTTTTTTAAAAAGGCGCGATTAGTCGCGCCTTTCTTTTGTCATTTTTTTCTTTGCTTGATGGCTACTTCTATTTGAGTAATAACCCATATTAGCAAGGCAGTAGAACCGGTGACATAATCTGCCACAAGGATAGAAGCCTCGCTTCCTTGAAGAGTAGCAAAGATTCCAAATCCAAACCCATGAATGGCCAGAGAAAGCCAGAAACAGGTTTCTCCTAAAAAAGCGAATTTCGAAGCAGAAGCTTTTTTCTGAAGATGGAATATCCAAGCGGTGATCATGAAGGCAAGGCTTAGGAATCCGACGAGAGAAGAGAGAAGCTCGAATGTGAATGGCAATGGAGCGAAAGTTTCTTCCATCCCTATTTTAATGGTTTCCATTAACGCATAGATGCCCCATATTGCGCCTAAGAAAGCAAATCCAAGCCAGGAGAAAGCATTGTCTTTTCGTTCTTTAAGTTCGCGAACTATTTCATAAATCCCATATCCTGTTAACAATGCCCCAATCAATGACAAGACGAGCAAGGTTTTAGGACCATATAAAATGCTTTTTCCAAATCCATCATCGTCATAAGATCCGATGGCCAATATCAAATAAACCGTCAAATTGGTGACCAGTAAGATGATGCCAGCGACAAAGGTTTCAAGCGTTCTCCAAGAAACGGGATGGGAACGAACTTCCTTGACTTCAATGATTTCTCCTGGACGAATGACGGCCTTTGGCCAAACATAGAGCAAAACATCGACAATCAAGGTAGACAATACAATATCCGGTCCCATATAAGCGATGTTATAAATCGCGGAATAAGCCCAAGGATTGATGTCACTTTCTTTGAATTGCCAAGCAAAGCTCGAAGAATCCGCGCCCCAGAAAATGGCGCCAGAAGCCACATGGGACAAATATTTCAAAGCACCGCCAAGGAGGCATCCAAGCGATGCGAATAACAACATTTTTCTTTTTGTGCCGGCAGCGCGTTTCACACTGCGCGCAAAAACGCCAGCAAATCCTGCCAAAGGATAAGCGATCCAATAATCTAACGCCACTTGGGCAAAAGCGTTCCACCAATTGGCGCCCGAAATGACATAAAAGCCATCAGCAATATCTAATAGGCCCATGATGAGCCCCGTCAATATGCCTTGCCATAAGCCCCAGCGATAGGCGATTAAAAAGACGCATACCATGGCGATTCCAATCGATCCGCCGTTCGGGAAGATACTGGCTGAATAAAGTCCAGCAAAAAGATCTAACACATAGCCTAAAGCAGAGAAAATGGCGATTTCTGCCATGGCACGCACAACATTATGCGTTTTTGATGGGGAAGAAGTGGTTACTTCAGAATGTAATGACATGCTTAACCTCCAATAAAAAGATCCGCCAGATCAAAGGATACTGGCGGAGCCTTGAAAGGAGGGTTACCTACGCTAGCATTACCTAGATCAGGTTTGCGGGTCGTCATGGACAATGACCTCTCAGCTCCTAAAGGGGGCTCCCCGGACATCGTTATGGTTAACGATGCGTATTCATTATAGCATGAGTAGAGCTTCTTGCATCGCTTTTTGAAATAAAGCAAAGCAATTTGCCTTGATGAATGTTAACTTCTCCTAACGGAGAACGGAATTCATTAGAAACGGCACTAACTGGTCCTGCCGGAATTAAATGGTAATGATCTAAATTATAGGCAAAACCATGAAGACTGATGGTGGCGCCTTCTCCTAAGGCAAAGAACGAAATATAGCGTCCTTCTTCTCGTGGGATGGACATATCGTGATCAAGCAAGAAAATGCGGGTGTCTTTATCGATCATTTCCACTCGAGAATCGGTACAAACCAATTCGAGATTGGCATAAAAATGTTCGATGCGTCGCCCTTGAATGGAACCAAGCAACAAGAAACGAGCATCCTTTTCGTGTTGGTGTTCCCGATAGGCGTGCATGGTATCGGTATCATCCTTATGAGAATTTAAGGAAATGACACGGGGAACGGAAGAAAGAATTAGTTGCTGTTCTTCTTTGGTGCAAGAATCCCAATCCCCAACGGCTTCATTTAAGGCAATACGATGTTTCAAAGCAAGAAAAGCTCCACGGTCAATTCCGATTTTGTAGGAATCTATTGGAATTTGCTTCCAGGAGAGATGGTGGCCAATCACGAAAGCGTAGATCATGCGATAGATAAGGTAATGGTTGTTTTCGAAAAGTCGCGAGACATCACGACCAATAAGCGATAGGTCAATTTCGAAGAAGATGAGCCACTTAAAGTCCAGCTCCCCGTTTCTTCGTCACTTTTTAAGGTGATAGAGGGGTCAACCGTAAACTTACTTGCGGCATGAATGTAGGAACCATCTTGGTTCGTCAAACTATAGATCGTATCGTCGCTAGACGGAGTGAATGTCGTTTCGAAGGCAAAATCATCGGTGCCATAGGTTTGCTGATAATCGCGCGAGATGTTAGTCAATGTTTTGGCAGTGTCTGAGTTAAAATGCAAGACGGGGGTGTTGTCATTTAATTTCCAATATTCATCCGCGGAAAAAACAGAGCCGGAGAAGGCCGTTTGGCCATATTCATAGAGGGAAGAAGAGGAACTAGAACCCGTCACCCCGTTCGTTAAGGCCTTTCCAAAATAATCAGATAGATAAGAAGTGCTACTTTGTGATTCTGCAGAATCGACTCGGTAATTGCCGTCTTGATAACGGAATTCCAACGAAGAGACGTTGGAATTAATGCTGGTCACGCTCTTGGTATTGTCATAAGGATAGACCGGGTTTGACACGACGGTTTTATTCGAAGAAGAGAACAATGCTTTCACCGCGTTCGCCTCTTCATGGAAATAACTAAAGTTTGTCGTGGAAATGGGGTTATAGGTAGACATCAGATAACTATTCCACCGATAAGAAAGGCTTTCTTCTTCGGCAAAGTTCGGCCGCAACAATTGATAGGAGACCCCGAATTCCTTCGCGGAAGAAGCTTTGTAGAAACTCTTTTCGTAAAGGCCATATTTCATCGTGAGGGAACCATCCGCCTGGATGCGTTCAGCCGGATTCTCTAAGACGGCGACCATGCTTTTGGTTTCGTAAGCATTAGAAATCCGAATGCCGGAATTGGTCGTAGAAGAGGAGACAATCGTATCCGTGACAAT
This sequence comes from uncultured Erysipelotrichaceae bacterium, assembly GCA_902791085.1. Taxonomy (GTDB): domain Bacteria; phylum Bacillota_I; class Bacilli_A; order RFN20; family CAG-826; genus UBA4951. The sequence continues at coordinate 4,471 of CADAUN010000100.1, forward strand.
CACGCGATTGGAGTAAATGGAAGAGGTGGACGAAGAAGAAGTGGATGAGGCTTGCCCTGCATGACTTCCGTCAGCAGAATAAAGCAACGAATCATCCGCGTTGCTTGTTACCGTCGTCGTGATTTTTGCTAAAGATAACAATTGATCCAAGGCACTCTTTTTCACGAGGCTGACTTCATAATTATTTAATGGGTCTTGATATTCGGCGACGCTCGTTTCGCCAGACGGATTTTGGCCACAGGCGATTAACGAGGTGCTAGCCAATAAGAAGATGGGTAAAGATTTTGTTTTCATCGTGTTTCTCCCGTTCCCGCTTTCTTTCGTCAAGAAAAACAAAAAGGGTTAACTCAAGGATAATCGTTTTTTTAGAAAAAGCAATTTAGGCTCGAAAAAGCCCAAAAAGAATGCTATAGTCCCTCCGTTATGGCAATGCTAGAAATCGAACACCTATGGTTCAATTATTCCGACAAAGAACTTTATCACGATGCCTCATTAAAATTGAATCCAGGCGAGCACGGCGTTTTGGTCGGCGTGAATGGCTCAGGCAAAACAACATTGTTAAAACTCATCGTCGGTGATTTGTTGCCGGATCGCGGGAACGTCACTTGGGAACACGGCGTTACCTTCTCTTATTTGGACCAGCAGTTAGCCGTCACCCAGGATATGCCCGTCCATCAATATCTTTATGGCGTTTATGAAGATCTTTTTGAAAAAGAACGGCAAATGGAATCTTTATATGCCCAAAGCGCGACCGATTTAGACCATTATGAAGCATTGCTTACGAAAGCAACGCGATTGCAAGAAGAGCTGAACGATGCTGGATTTTATGCTTTGCAAGAAAAAGTCGGACGACTCACCGATGGACTTGGCTTTGATTCAGATCATCTGGAATGGCCCCTCGCCCGTCTTTCGTCTGGTCAAAGAGAAAAAGCATATCTTGCCAAAATGCTTTTGGAAGAGAAAGACGTTCTTTTGATGGA
>CADAUN010000101.1 GCA_902791085.1 uncultured Erysipelotrichaceae bacterium
ATGGACATGGTCGCTTAGCTCCTTTCAATCGTTTGTTAGCAAAACAATTATAAGGGCTATGCGGCTTTTTGCTTGCCGGGCCCGGCAAGCAAAGGCAACGATGCCTCAATTACACATAAATATTGTCACTCCCGCTTTTCACAATTCCCTTACGAGTTTGTCCTTTCCAAAAAGTTCTAAAAACATTTGTGATATCATATAATTAACTTTGGAATCACATTCGAATACCGCAATTGACGCTTACTTTTAACAATTCATAAAGTGGTATAATCATTAGACTAAATAGGAGAATTCAAAATGAATAAGGTTAGTAGAATTCTGTCTTTAGCAATATTCTCTTCTTTTGTGGTTTCAGGGTGTACTCACGTAGACAATCCTTCTGTTTCTTCGAATCCAAGTGCCTCCGATGTCCAAGAAGTTGGCGACACTCGCTTTAAGGATATTTACTCTTTGTATCGTGCAAATGGCGGTGAGATGACCTATGAAGAGTGGCTTCAGTCTATCAAAGGAAAAGACGGCAGAGATGGAAAGGATGGCTGTTCTCTTCTTACTGGTCATGGAGTCCCCTCTGAGAGTGAAGGCAAAACAGGGGATTCATATATAAATTTGGATACCTGGGATTTCTTTGTTAAAGCTACTAATGGCTGGGCAAAAGAAGGAAATCTGAAAATTCCTGTTAACGAAACATACACAGTTAAGTGGCTCGACTTTGATGGTGCTGTTTTGGAAATCGATGAAAACGTGACTAAGGGATCCATGCCTGCTTTTGGCGGAGTTACTCCTACAAGAAAACAAGACAAATACAAATATACCTTCACCGGATGGTCTCCATCGCTTAAGCCAGTGACTGGCAACCAAGAATATGTCGCTCAATATGATTCCCATGAAGAAACATATACCATCACATGGAAAAACTATGATGGCTCCGTTCTATCTGTTGATAGCGATGTCCAATACGGTACGATTCCGACATATGACAAACAGTATCCAACTAGAGCCAAGGATGATGCCTATAGCTATGAATTCAGCGGATGGAATCCGTCAGTCACGGCCGTGATTGGAAACCAAACTTATGTTGCTACTTTCTTCAAGACCAATAACCGGTATTTGGTTAAATTTGTCGATGAAGATGGCTCCCTTCTTCAAAGCTCTTATGTAGACTATGGATCAACTCCATCGTTTAATAAATATTACAGTCCTAAAAAAGAGAGCACGGCCCAATATGACTATGTCTTTAAGGGATGGGACAAGGAACTATCTCCTGTTACGGAAGATGTAACATTTACAGCCGTATATAGCAAAAAAATCCGGTCGTATACCATAAAGTGGGTTGCGAATGGTTATACCATCAAAAGCGAACAGGTCGATTATGGTCAAATTCCAAATCAGCCTTCTTTGGCTGAGGTCCCAGATAAGAGTCCGTCCAATGAATACACATATCAATTCAAGGGATGGGATAGAGAAATCGAAGCTGTAACTGGAAATACGACTTATACTGCCGTTTATGAAAGAAAAACAAGACAATATCTGGTTTCCTGGATGGACGAAAATGGAAACCTTCTTAAAAAAGAACAATGCGATTACCTGTCTTCCGTTGGCTCTTACACGCCTGATTTGACCGATAATCAGATTTTCATGGGATGGAAGACCAACCAATCGAGGAGCGATTATTTGGCTTTCCCCTACACAATCACACAGGATATTTCCTTTTATGCGACCATCGTGAACAAATTCGAGTTCACCTACCTACCACTTACCGATTCCTATTCCCTTACGAAGTCAGCTGGTACAAAAGACATGACTACTTTTCCCGCAACTTACGATGATGGGGTTCATGGCTTAAAGAACGTTACAGAAATCGGAACAAGTGCTTTTGAAGGCACTTCAATTACTTCCATGATCATTCCGGACACAGTTACATACATCCACGGTGAGGCATTCAAGAATTGCGACTCTTTAGCAACTCTCTTCATTCCTTCCTCGGTCGCCAACATCCAAGAAGGCGCTATTTACGGAGATTTGAATCTTTTTGTTTATTGTGAAGCTGAAAGAAAGCCAGAAACATGGGATGATTACTGGAATGTTGTTCACTATTTTTTGTCTAATGGAAAGACTAATCACACTCCTTCGGAAGATGCTTTTAACAAAAATATCGAATGGGGCTATTCAAGAAGATAAAGACCAAATAGTTTTTTGCACGTTATTCTAATCTAGAAATCAATTGGATAGACTGCTATTGGCAGTAATAATCTTCTTTTGAGTTTTCTTAGAATCTATCGGGACTCCCATGCGGGCTCAAGCCCTGTCCAGGAAACTGGGTACATATCATTTCTCCCCTTTGATTTTGCGTTTATACCTATCAACCCGTACTAAGAGATAATGAGTACTCAAAAAATCATTTTCGTTATTCTTCCAAAAATTCAATTATTCTTCCATTTTTTTGAATATTCTTCCAAAAGATTCTGGAAGATTGTCAAAATATCCCAAAAATAGCGCTTTTTAATTATTTGTCGCGAAATAGCGTTTGCCTTTCGTTTTTTTGCCATTCGTTTTAATGAGATTCATTAATAAGAGTTCGGAAATGATCAGGGCGGTAGAAGAGTTCTTCAATCCAATCATTTTAGAAATTTCTTCTGTAGAAGCACCTTCTGGATGTGCGACCAAGTAAGACAATATCGTCTTTTTCTCGTTATAGTGTGGCGTTTCTTGGTTTAATTGAGTGAAATTAATGATAAGAACCGTCCTTTTTGGGTTGTTTTCAACGGTCAGACTTGGCGTTAAAAAACCATAAGAATGGCACATTTCAAAAATGCTTGGGACGCCAGAACCTGCTCTGTCGGACACTTGAAGAAGCCTGAAATAATTCATGATATTTTTGTTAAGAGGGTTCGTAACTCCGCCAGAAATGGCTTGTTTAACTCCAACAGGAATATCGCCGGAGTTAAGAAAAGTAATATTTTCATATGTTTTCTTAATAACGATTCCAGGTAGCGAAGAAAAATCACAATTTGTAATGGCATTGACGAGTCCTTCTATCACAGAACGTTGAATGTCCTTCCCATTGATGTTGCTAATTCCATCAGTCCTAAAAGGATTCGGCAATTTTTCAATCAGATTCTTACGAACCAAGCAGAAAAAGTTGAATAAATTAGCATTGAAATTATTTTCATCCGAAACGATTCTTCTATCCCATCTTGTTTTTCCAGAGAAGTTTTCTTGGTAATCGAGAAAATAATTCGGGCAAATTTGAGAAATATCACTTTGATTTCCAAAAAATAGAACGGCACCATTTTTTAGCACCTCTCTTCCGTTGTTTTTTATCAAAACACCCGCTCGCAAAAGAAAATCGTGGTCATTTAGATTTTTAAAAACGTTATCTGGACTGATTTCGTTCATTTGTTTCCGAAATTCTTTTACGGATTCTTGGTCGAGGTTTGTCTCATCTAAATCAAGGGAGTTTGGAAGCATATCAAAACCAACCCCTTTTTTCTTTATAAGGAGAGAAGCGATCTCATCTTCCGACATCAGGAAGTCTCCTTCCCCAATTCTGATATAAGATTTCGACAAATTTCCATCGAGGTAAACGGGTTTCGCTTCAAGAGGAGCTTCTTTAACGACAAAGCGAAGAACCTTTTTCCCATCGAGATTTATGATTTGTACGTCTTGATCGGAAATAGAGCAATAACTAACCTTGCTTTTTGAATGAAGGGTGGAAATGAGTGCTTTCTTTTGTTCTTCGGGATTAGAGACGCCAATGATTTCGTTTGTTTTCCCTTCTTTAATGCCTAAATAAATGATTCCACCTTTTGTGTTAGAAAAAGAAGAATACGTTTCATAAAGGCTATCAGGAATCTTTTTCCCTGATTCCTTTAGTTCTATTTGAAGGCCTTCTTTTAACGTTTTTAGATCATTCTCATTTTCCATAGAATCTTTCTCCTCTGTCATTAGTATAATTTATTCTTCCAAAAATTCAATTATTCTTCCATTTTTTTGAATATTCTTCCAAAAGATTACAAAAGAATATAAGAATTCACATTAAAAAACACTCTATGGAGAAGAGAAAAGTTATTTGGTTTTGCTCAAAAAGCTTTGAAGTCTTTCACATTGAGGGCGATTGATGGCCTTTTTTTGGATTCCCGGACTCACGATAAGGCTGTCAATTGCGTATCCGGTAAGCAGCGGTCAATTTCGTCAACGAGGATAATGTGTTTACTTTGACTTCAGCTAAGTTGGTTGTATCGATTTGGCACCGAAAGCTCTTGATTGCATTTATCAGCCCTTGAATGACGATTCTCAATTTATTGATCTTTGGGGACAATTCGGCCCCAGTGTCCATTACTGCCTTAGCTGCGTTTTTGATATTCCCCTTGTCAAATGACAGATGAGAAGAAGTGCCGTGGGTGAATAGATACGGATATCAGAGTCCTGGATTCTTGTTGAGGATTTCCATCAAAACCTTTTTGGCTGCATCGGCTTCTGCGTCGCTCTTCTTGTAGGAATATCCATCGCATTCCTGGGTTTCGAATCCTTCAACTGTGCAAGAACATTTCCACAGCTCCCGATTATCATCATCCACGGATCGATTAACTATCTCATAGACAGGCTCACTGATCTTCCCTTTTGTAAAGAGTTTATTCAATGCGCCTTTTGGATTTTCAAAGTCCTGTTCTTTGATCATGGAATCCTTGTGTATGTATTCCTTGTTTTCCACTTCGTCAAGGAATCGTTCAGAGTCCAGCATTCTGCCAATGATATTGTCGATTCTATTGCTATCAATCGGCATAAGATTCGAAAGGGATGGGTTTTCGTATGAATGGTTTTGGTATAACAAAGTAGAAAAAGGAACATTCATCTTATTTTCATAACCATAGGTGCTGTCAAGGGCACAGGCACCGATCAGAGCCTCTACAAGTTCGCCGAGAACGTTGTCACTATTGGTTTCGGATTCCTTTGATCCTCTGCCAACACGGAGATAGGCTCCCAAATTGTAGTAACGCGCAATTTTAGCCAAATTGGAGCGACAAACTAGTTTCGACTTCAAATTCGTGTATTTTTCTTCGTCAAAGTTAGATAAGAACCAAGGAGTCTCTTTTCCTTCACGAGAAAACCGATTCAGCAGCATTCTTGTCACATACCACTCAAGAACTCTGTCGCCATAGAAGGCGAGGATTTCATTGTTTTTGGCATCATGATGTTCATTCGTATAGCTTCTCTGAGTCAGTGCTTGTAGAAACAAATAGGGATTGTGAATATCTTCCCATTTTGTGGCATAGCCAAGGGCTCGTGCCACGCCTAAAACATCCGACTTTTGTTCGTTGCTCAAAATATAGACCATAAAAGGTCCTCCATTTCTGCAAATGTTTTCCTTCTTTTGATTAAGCTACCGCCATTATGATCAACCTTATTTACAAGTAAATCATAATGATTGAATCTTATGTCTTAGAAAGA
>CADAUN010000102.1 GCA_902791085.1 uncultured Erysipelotrichaceae bacterium
CCAGGAACAAAATAAGGAATGCGCCAACGCTTAATCCGCGGTTTGTCGGGAAGCGGATGATCATGCGCATAATTGTCGCTGTAATCGTACTCTAAAATGCCAACGACGGACATTTCATCGAGCAATTTTTGCAAAGCAATCGGTTCATATTCAGGATTCTTTTTTTGCAATTGCTCAAAGGTATAAAAGGTCCGAAGTTTCATTTTGTTGGCGACAACCGCCATTTCGTGGGTAACGACCTCTTTAAGTCCCCAATATTCAGCGTCCAAAGAAGTAACGCCTTTGATTTTGCGAACCACCACATCGGTGATTTTTCGAGCCAATTTCAGAATCTCTTTGTCGGGATTGGGGTCGCCTTGCCATTTTGAGACGACTTTGGTGCTTTGTTCTGGCATGTCTTTTCTCCTTTTAGAATAGAAATCAAGTTATGCATTGAGACGAATTTGGATTCCGTCCTTCGTAGCAATAGACAAGAAACGGGGAAGAGGCATTCGCCTGCTTCCCGTTTCTTAAAAAACAAGATAGAAATCGCGATTAAGCGCCGAAGAATCTTCGGACTAAATCACGCGAATATTCGACCGTTTCTTCCATGTCGCCGAAAGCCATCACTTCGCCAGCAAAATAAGTGTTTTGCTCTCCTTGGAGGGCTTCCACTTTATCGTACCAGCCATCGGCATAGTCTTTCGAAGAAACATGGGGGAAATAATACCAGTCGTCAATTCGTTCGGTCTTTTCGACCGGAAGTCCAGCGATGCCCATATCGGCTAAAGTAGTCTCTTTTGCTTTTTCGAAAGGCACATCTTCCATGCCTTCATGGTTACGAAGCGTGAAAGTGACTAACGGTTGAGCGCCATCTTCTGGCCAACGATGATAGAAGACCATTAAGTGACCCATGGTTTCCGGAGTCATATTGGAGAAGAAATAATAAGAGATATCAGGCGTTTTTTCTTCCGAAGTACGAACTGCCATCGTGAAATATTCTTTATGAACGATTTTGGCAAAGAGCTCTTTTTCTTCGGGAGTGGGATCGCCATATTGAGCGAACATTTCTAAAGGCGTGCAGATGATTAATTTATCAAAGACTTCTGGTTCGTTGTCGTTGACAGTCACATAGACTTTTCCGTCTTTGCGTTCCACTTTTTTCACTTCCGCATTCAAAATCGCGGGGTGCTCTAGATGTCGATTGACTCCTTCCCAAATCGATTGAGTGCCGTTTTTCCAAGTCCAAAGGTTGCCAGTCGATAAGAATTGTTGCACGGTGAAGGCATCCAAATATTTGACCACATAAGCGGCCGGAATCTCATCGAAATAGCCATAGCCGAAGGAAGTGAATGGTCCTTTCCAAACCATTTCAGCGTCTTCGCAGTGGTTTTTCTTCAAGAATTCGCTGAACGGCATCGAAAGATCTTTCAAATGTTCGTTCTTGCCTTCGATGTGGGCGAGTTTCATTTCAGGAGAGGGGCACGGACCTTCATAACGTCCTTCAGCGACGCCACGATGGCCGTTTACATCATAGCCATAATATTTTTTATGAAGAAGACGATTGAGTTTCTTCATCTTCATGTATTTCTTCAACAATGCTAATTTGGAAGATTTTAATGGAGTGCCGTCAGTGTTGCGGAAGCTCCGTCCCATCTTCGGGCCGTCGTCATGGCTAACACCGCCGAATTCTTCGCATTCATGAACTGCGAAATAAGTGCCGCATCCCATCACGGCGCCCATCTCAATCGTGCGATCCTCCCATTGGCCATCTTTGTTTTTGACTTTCATCAACGGAGAGAATGCTTTTCCTCCAACGCGATTGCTCTTTTCGTAGATCACATAATTGTGATAACCGTTCTTTTGCAAATACATGGCCATCGAGGTTCCTGCTGGACCACCACCGATGATGCAAATGCGCATGTTCTTGTCAGCCATTTAAATTTTGATCCTTTCTCGTGGGATATTTCACCCATAATTTTTATTAATTGTACAAGATTACTTATCCATTATCTATAAAATGATACTTTTTTACCGATATATAAGATTATCTTTGATAAACGAATGATTTTTTTCTTACGAACGAAAGAAATGATTCGTTTTGTAAAGAAAAAAGAAACCCATTTTTGTCCATTTCAAAAATCCCCTTCAACGCGGGGAATAAGTCAAAGGAGAAAGCCCCTAGCAATTCAATCGTTTCTTCCACGAATCAGCCGTTCAATTGGGATAAAGACGGAATAATAAAGAGGGATTACCAAAAGAATCACCCAATTGGGATGAAATTGACCGGTGTAAAGCGAAGGAAATAAGAATGCGAATAAAGCGATTTGAGAAACGGGAACGCGGCTAAAACTATGGAGTGCAATGGCGCGGATAAAGCCAGTCAGGATGGAAGGCAAGAAAATGACCGTCCAGTAAATCGCCCAGTTCGATAAGTTAGACGGCGCTGTTCCGTTATAAAACGCACAAAAAAGAAGATAAAACAAAAGGGCGCAGGCACCCAAAGAAGTATCAAGCACATAAGCCACACGAAGAAGAATGGGTTTTTCTTTCTTATGTTTTCCGTTAGGAGAAGCTTGTTTCTTGTCTTGATCAACGACTTCTGCTTCTATGGTTTGATTCTGATCTTGGGTAAGCATAGAGGAATCCTTTCTCGTATTCTATTTTGATTATATGGTTTTTTCGCTTTCATCAAAGCAAAAACGAAGTAAATACATGTGTGTCCGATTCCTAGGAAACGTTTTTTCTTGCTTATAATAGGTTAAGGTAGTTTTTATGACTTTTGAACAAATTCGGGAACGATTACAAAAAGACCCCAGGAACGAATCCTACGTCAAGCGCGGCATCTCTCCGCTTTGGCAAGTTTCTTCACAGGCAAGAATCCTATTAATCGGCCAAGCGCCTGGCAAAAAGGCGGAAGAAAGCCAAACCCTCTTTCACGATTTGTCCGGCAACAAATTGATGTCGTGGATGGGAATTGATCCTACCTTTTTCTATTCTCAAGAAATCGCCATACTTCCCATGGATTTTTATTATCCAGGCAAAGGAAAAACAGGGGATTTGCCCCCGCGAAGTTTTATTGCGAAAGAATATCATCCCTACTTCTTTTCTTTGATGCCTTTGGTCCAATTAACCGTGCTTATCGGGCGATATAGCGTAGATTATTATTTAAAAAACAAGCGTAATAATTTAACAGAAACAGTTCGTCATTACGAAGACTATCTTCCTTCTTTTTTCCCATTGGTTCACCCAAGCCCTTTGAATTTTCGCTGGCAAACGAAAAATCCTTGGTTTGAGCAAGAGGTGGTTCCCGTTTTGCAATCCTATGTTAAAAAAATATTGGGGTAAATGCCATTAAACCAATAACATGCCAATAAAATAAACAATCGGCAAAGCAAATTCTTCGACATAAAGAAGAACGCTTTGCCAGGTGCGAATTGTCTCGTTTTGAATCCCAACTACCAAGGCATAAACAGGGACAATCATCATGATGATGGCCGCAAAGGCCAAGGCGAAAGAACGTTTTCCAACAAAGGCGCAAGCTAAAGCAATCACACCGAATGCGCAATTGACGCCTTGGGCGATAATCGTGCCTAAATAGCCCATCTTTTCGGGATAAGAACCAATGTCATCCCATCCTAATGCGTTCATCGCATCGACTGCCGTCTTAATGGACGGAATGGCAAACACCAAAAGAATGACACCTACCACAATCAACAAGATTCTTCCAACCCACTTCATACGTTCGCTCCCTTTTTCCCAATTTTATCTAAAAAGGGAACATTTCCAAAGTCAAAGATGAAAAGAGAAAACGCCTATAAGAAAGCATCTTCAACACGAATTTCGTCTTCTCACACAATCCGAAATTGCATCGAGTCAAAGAAGAGACTATAATCTTAAAGCGCTCGGCAATTAGCCGATTACCGCATGTCCCCGGATGGCGGAATGGTAGACGCAAACGACTCAAAATCGTTCGGAGAGCATCCATGCGAGTTCGACTCTCGCTCTGGGGACCAATCGTCATTTGCCTCTTGGCTTTGCTAAGAGGTTTTTCTTTTTTATTGCAATCGTAGATTTATCCTTTCGAAATGCATCGTTTATCCACTTCCCGGGATTTGCTCGTTCTTTCGCCTGCTCGCAAAATTTTTCTTGCCTTTTGTCAAACCCTTTCTACAATAGGGCCATAAAGCGTCGAAAAGGAAGAGTAGTCGTAACGCTGACCCCATAGAGAATTTCTCCTAGGCTGGAAGAGAAAGGGTGAGAAACGATGAACATGGCCTTAGAGCTGAGACGACGAAAGCATCTTTGCCATTAATCGTCTACGGGTGAGCCCGTCATCGCTTCAGAGTTTGTTAGAACTCGCTGAGATTCTCTAAAGTGATTTAGAGGATGAATTAAGGTGGTAACACGGGATATTGCCCCGTCCTTAACCAAAATGACAGTTTCTGCCATTTAGGAAGAGACGGGGTTTTCTAATTTCGAGGCTCCTTCTCTTCGAAAGGAGAAAGAATGAGCCTGCTTCGTATTGAACATCTACAAAAGTCTTATGGCGACAAACCAGTATTATCCGATGTGAATCTCGCCATTGAAAAAGGTGACATTTACGGCATTTTGGGTCTTTCTGGAGCTGGAAAGTCGACCTTGGTTCGTTGCTTGAACGGATTGGAATCCTTTGACGCCGGATCGATTTATTTCCAAGACCGGTTATGGAACTCTTCCACTCATCCCATCAACCGAAAAGAACGAAGAAAGATGGCGATGATTTTTCAGTCGTTTAATCTATTAGAGCAGCGAACGGCTTTAGGGAATGTCGAATTGGCTTTGACGGTAAATCCCGACTTTTGCCGTCAGAAAATGGCGGTTATTCGTGAGACTTATCAAAAGAAAATGCGCGATGCCACCTCGCAAGAAAGAAAGCGATTACGGGACGAAGAAAAGAAAGAACTTCATCATTTCAAAGAAAGACGGGCGCGTGAAGCCTTACGCCTCGTGGGATTAGAGAACAAAGAAGGGGCATATCCTTCGGAATTGTCAGGTGGTCAAAAGCAACGAGTCGCCATCGCTAGAGCATTGGTGTTAGAGCCAGAGATTTTGCTCTCTGATGAAGCGACCTCTGCTTTGGATCCTGAGACCACTTCTTCTGTCCTTGCCTTATTAAAACGATTAAATCATGATTTAGGACTCACTATCTTAATGATTTCTCATCAAATGAACGTCATTGAAGAAGCTTGCAACAAAGTGGCCATATTGGATGCCTCTCATATCGTCGAAAATGGGCCAATTCAAGAGGTTTATCTCTCGCCTCAAGCGGATATCACCAAGAAATTGCTTTACGCGAATCATCTCCATACGGCCTTGGACGAAGAAAAGCAAATCCGCCTCCTCTTTCGCGGCAATAGCGATGAACCCATTTTGGCGAATATCGT
>CADAUN010000103.1 GCA_902791085.1 uncultured Erysipelotrichaceae bacterium
CAAATCTGCGACGCCGCCGTGGAAAGGCCATTTGATTGCCCATCCTTTTTCCCTGGGCGAGTCAATTATAACACTTTAAAAAATTATCCCTCGTTTGCAAATGAGGTTTTATGGATTTCTGTTGGTTGACATTAATACAGCAGAAAGTACAATGTAAACGATGGAATTCAAAGGAAACGATCCGATTTATCTTCAAATTTTTCGTTATTATCAGCAACTCATTGAAAAAGGGGTTTTAACGCCAGGTACCCATCTTCCTAGCGTTCGTGATTTTGCGATCGCCCATCAAATCAATCCAAACACGGTACAGCGTTCTTTTGCCATGCTGACGGCAGCAGGCTATCTAAAAAGCATCGAGAAAAAAGGCTTCTACGTGCTTTCCTCTTCCAACAATAACAAGCGTGATTACGAATTGAATCTCGCCCTAGATAATTTGCTTAGCGAAGGCTATTCCACGGACGAAATCATCGCTTGCCTAAAAAAGAAAAAGAAAGATGTATTATGATTGAAATCCATTCCCTTGACAAAACGTTTGACAAAGACAGCGCCGCGCCCGTTCATGCCGTTAACCACCTTTCTTTGTCCTTTCAAGAAGGCATCACCGGATTAGTCGGAGAAAACGGCGCAGGCAAGTCAACCCTTTTCCGTTTGATTGCCGGAACCATTCAAAAAGACGAAGGGGAAATCCTTATCGACGGTTCTTTAAACGATACCCCTAAAGCGCGACAATCGCTTTTCTTTCTTCCGGATGTTCCCTATGCTCCGGCACGTTACACTGCCTTTCAAACCGCTGAATTTTATTCTTTGTTTTATCCTTTCGATTTCTCTTTGTTTCAACAATTGACAAAGAAAGTCAATTTGCCTCTTGAGCGTAAAATCTCTACTTATTCCAAAGGAATGAGACGTCAATTGTTTTTGCTTATCGCATTCTCCGTCCAATGTCAAAATCTATTGCTTGATGAAGCTTTTGATGGGCTAGATCCTTTGGTCATGGAACTCATCCGCGAAGAAGTCGTTCGTTTGGCCCTCGATCAAAAGAAAACCATTGTGATTTCCTCTCACAATATTGACAGCATTCAACGCATTGCCGATTCTTTGACGATTCTTTATCGCGGTCAGCTGAGCGAACAGAATAATCTAAGCGATATGAGTGAAGAATTGGTTAAATATCAATTGATCTCGGCACAAGAAATTCGGGCAGAAGATTTGGAAAAACTCGGCTACCGAATTGCCTCTTGTCATATTTCCGGGAGCATCGTCTCCTTGATTGTCGTGAAAAAAGAGGGCTTTGAGGAAGACATCAAACAGCTTTATTCACCGACTTTGTTTGAGAAAGTCCCTCTTGAAGGCAGCGAATTGGTAACGGCAGAAATGATGCTGGCGAGAAAGGGGGCGCGCCATGAATAAAAGGGAATTTATCCGTTGGCAGATCAAAGAATGGCTGCCTTTGCTAATCGGATATGGCGTAATTACTGCTATCTTTTATTGGCTTGCTAGCTATTATGGGGTCGATGAATTCCTTTCTTACTCTTCAAGAGTCGCTAGCTCCGTCACGCCGATGATCGTCATCTGCGTATTCACTTTTTTGGCCACGGCTTTTATCCCGCTTGCTATTTTCTCTTATCAAACAAATCGCGTCCGCGCTGATTTTTATGATCAAATTCCTTTGCGAGACAAAGAATTAAGAAGAATCCGTATTCTCATTGTTTTGATTAGCATTCTTATCATCTTTACGATCGTCTTTTGGGTTGGCATCTTGCTGACCTATTTACATCAAGTTGTTCTTAACCATGAAGCCTATCGAAGATTACTTGAAAGAGGCGCCGATCCAAACGAATTTGTTCCTTATTATTTCCAATATGTTTATTACATCCCTCTTTTCTTCCTTTTGGTATTAGGGATTGTCGCTCACTATTTCACCTGCGTTTTCTTCTTGTCGCTTGGCAACCGTGTTTGGGATTGCATTTTGCTTTTGGTCCTGGGTGAGCTTTTGCTCAATTTTGCCTTGCAAGCCATTTTATTCCCCGCTTATGTTGTTTATGCCGAGACTTTTACCTCATCTGATTCGTCCTTCCTTCGTTACATTAACGATTTCATGCGTCTCTCTTTCGGTTTTGGCTATTATCTTGCCGTTTTCCTTAGCTTTTTTAGCGAGAATATCGCCAAAACGCCATCCGATAGTTCTGTTCCTTCGCTCTACCAAAATTCCGCCCAAACTGCCGTTTTCTATATCAACGTCATTGCCTTTTTGCTGATCGGCTTGATTTGTGCTTGGTTGATGCTATTTGTTAAGAAAGATCCAGCAGGAGAATTGGCTGGAAAAGCCGGTGCAAGGAATCGGGGAATCGCGTGGATTCCACATCTCTTCATGTTGTTCGCGGGATTTGTCATGGCAGGCGCCACCCAGCTCGTCATTTATTCTGACGGGGTGTTAATCGTCGTGTTCTGCTTTGTGCTTGCTTCTTGGGCAGTCATCTATTTCTTATTGCTTTTTGCTTCTAGAAGCACGATTCGTTTTGCCAAACAAGATTGGATACGCGTTGCCATTGTTGCAGGAATGGTATTCCTCATATGTCTTTCTACTGGTATTGCGTATGGCATCATGAGAAGTTATAGATAAAAAAACCTTGGTTTCCCCAAGGTTTTTTCGTTTTTTACTTCGAAATCGTCTTTATTTTTTGAATGAATTCGTCTACATCTTTGGCTAAGGTTTTTAATTCCGGTTCTGATGGCAAATGATGGGTGTTCTCGGGATATTCTTTTCGTAAAAGAAGAGAAGATTTCGCATGAGAGGCAATATAATCCACGCCTTCTTTTTTAATCGAAGTGTCTTTTCCTGCCCAGGTTAGCATTAAAGGGCAAGATAAATGAGGAACCACTTTCTTTGCTTGATGCGCAACGCGTAGCAAATCATCTGCCGATTTCACATAATATCCGTTTTGTCCTCGCCAAAAACGTTCCGTTCCATGAGGAAAGTGAATCGGATCATCGCCCCATGAGAAATGAATGGGGGTGTAACGCAACAAATGTGCTGCCCATTGATGTGCCGCGTTAGGTTCCAAAGCCACTTCAAGCAAAACAAGCCCTTCTAGTTTTTCATCTTCAGAAAGCAAGATGGCTAAATCTCCGCCCATCGAATATCCAATGACGTAGACATGCGGATATTTTGCTTTGGCTTTTCGATATCCTTCTAGCACCGAAGAACGCCAAATCTTTGGATTTCCTTTTTTTAATGCTTTTAAGGAAGGATCGCCGGAACTTGGAAGTGGATGAGAAATCACGGAATAGCCCAATTGACGGAAAACCGTAGCCAAGGGATAAAGCTCAGATGCGCTTCCTGTAAAGCCATGAACGAGAAAAATACAATCTTCTGGGCTAGAGCGAAGTTCAAATCCATGGGACAAAGAATCGATTTCTTGATCGCTGACGGATTCCCACTCTTCCGCCACTCCATTTGTAGTATTCATAGGATTATTATAAAAGAAATCATGCCTTGATGGCATTTGCTTTTATTCTTTTGAAAAGAGAGTAGACTTTTATCTCTATGGAAACGCAGAAGACTTCCAAAAACCCATTCCACCGCATCAGCAATCTTGATCTGACAAGTGGAAATTTGTTTTGGAAATTGGGCATTTTTGCCTTTCCTATTGCATTAACCACCATTTTGCAATTGCTTTATAGCACGGTCGATTTGGCCAGTGTCCATTTTTGGGGAAGCGGCGAAAACGCGGCAAGCGCCATTTCTGGCAATCAAGCGTTAATCAATTTGGTTGTCATCCTTTTTGTTTCTGTCTCTATCGGCGCGAATGTCGCCATCGGAAATGCTTTGGGAGCAAAGCAACAAAGCCATGCGCAAAGGGTTTTGCATACCTCACTGATTTTTGCCTTATTTAGTGGGATTGTAGTTGGAATTGCCGGCTATTTTGCTACGCCAGCCTTATTGGACTTAATCGGAATTGAGCCCTTATTTGAAGAAGACGCCACCACTTACATGCAAATCTATTTCATCGGGCTGCCATTACTCATGGTTTATGATTTTGGGGCGCAAATTAACCGCGCGATCGGGGATAGCACCACTCCTTTCCTCATTCTTTTGATTTCCGGTTTGCTCAATGTACTCTTTGATTTTCTTTTCGTCTATTATGCCAAATGGAATGTAAGGGGCGTAGCTTGGGCAACCGTGATTTCCGAAGGCGTATCTGCCGTTTTCATTGTTTTAACTTTCTTTTTGCAAAAGAAACGCTTTGTCCATCTTTCTTGGAAAGAAATGCGCGTGGATCCAAAATCATTGACTGAAATCTTAAAAATCGGTCTTCCTGCAGGATTGCAAGGATTCTTCTTTGCTTTGCCGAATACTTTTATTCAATCCGCGCTTTATCAAATTGGTGCCGGGAATACGGATTTAGAAAACGGCGCGATTGCTGCCAATTCCATTAACAACTATTACTATGCTTTCTGCGAAGCGACTTCCAGCGCGACCATGGCCATTACCGCCATTAATTATGGCGCCCATAACCGGGAAAACATTAAAAAGGCTTTTTGGTATGGTTTGCTTTGGTGTGTGATAACGCACGTCATCTATTCCATTTTAATTGCAACTTGCTATCGTCCCATGCTCTCGTTATTTGTCAATTACGAAAATGATGCGGCAATTGAGGCGGGAAAACAACGTTTATGGCTTGTTGGTTTCTCTTATATTTTAGACTGTGCCATGGACGTAATGTCCGGTTCAATGAAGGGATGTCGCCACACCATGGCGCCTGCGATTATCACGGCCGTGACTTGCACCGGCGTTCGCATTTTGATGATTGAAACCATGATTTTACGAATCGATGCCATGCGTACTGTCTTATGGCTTTATTCGGTGTACCCAATTTCTTGGGTATTCGCCTGCGTGGCTGACGTCATTGCCATGCCGCGCATTTGGAAAAAAGAATTTCACCGGATGGGCGAAGAAAAAACGGCGATGAATGGATAACTCCATCCATCAACCGTTTTTTGGAATCTTAACGATTGAGACTTGCAAGAAAGTTTGTGTTTTTGATTCCACGTCCGCCTTTGGCCTCTACAATATCTCGAAGCCCAATGTCGCCCTTTCCTCTTCCGCCAGTTCCTGAATGTATTTCTCCTTTTTCTCGGGTTTAGTTAGGCATAGCAGTGGCGAAAGATGAATTTTTCATCCGTAAGGTGACAGACTTATCGCAAAAGTTCCCAATTTATACAACCCAGCCATGTATTTCTGCCCAAATGCTATTATTTAGGTGTCCGGCCCGGCCTTTGGAAAGGAGGAAAAATCATGGCCAAAAAGGACAGCAAAAACTCTAAATTATCCATCAACGACAGAATGCTGATGCAAGCCTGCATCGC
>CADAUN010000104.1 GCA_902791085.1 uncultured Erysipelotrichaceae bacterium
TGGAATTAATCGGCCCCTATGGCATGGCCAAACGTGACTATTCCAATGGCTACACCAGTTACACCGGGTTCAAAAAGCCAGGCATCCGCATTCTTCATGTTGATGCCCGTATGTATAACAACAATCATGATGAAGTCGTTTCTGACCCTGATCTCTTAGGACAAAATGGCGGTGATAACCGTGTCTCAAATACCTATCAGGGACGTAGCAAATCCGGAAAATCAGACGCTGACTTCTGGCCAAAAGACGAAGGCAAAGCCCCGTCCACTTATTTAACTAACCATCCCAATGCCAAAGTTGGTCAGCCCTCTACCTATCCCAGTGGCAAAAAATCTTATTTCACCGAATCTTCCTTGATGCAATCCAGCGTCAACACCAGTGAAAATTGGACTGCCGTTTCGAATTACAACGCCAAAGATTCTGACCTCTTCATCAAGAACGCTCGTTTCACTTTGAAAGGCAACAGCACCTGGGCTCGTAACTTCATGCCAAGCGGAAGCAATCTCTGGAACAAAGCCAAAACCACATTAGGTTGGAATGGCAATCAGCAGGTTTACGAAATCAACGAAGACTATACCTGCAATTACAGTCTCCGCGTCTTGGACATCAAAGAAGATGCCCAATATGGCGCCATTGCCACCATCCGCGTGACGTTATAATTTTCTTTCCTCTTCCCCCTTTAGCACCTCTTACGAGGTGCTTTTCTTTTTTCTTGCATCATGCAAAAAGACCTATATATCCCTCTTTTTAAAACACAACATCGAACCATAGCATGATTGTTGGCAAAACAAAAAAGGGCGAGGTTTCTCGCCCTGATTAGAAGCTTAGGTTAGGCTGCCGGGAAGAGTTCGGCTTCAATGCCAGAAGCCAAATTATCCGTGCCAACCGCGTCTATTGTGGTGACGAATTGATAATTTAGATAAACAGCATTTCCTTGGGCATCTTGAACCGCAGCAAGCTCGCTTAATTTCGCGGTATAAACCAATGTCTTGTCTGTGGGATTATAAACCAAAGAAGATTCAACGAACTTTTCCAATCCAGCTCGGTTAATGATTTGCCAGAAGGTATTTCCACTATGAGTTGGACCGAAGGCAAATAATATGCCAAAGAACTTGTTCACCGTGTTTTTATTCGCAGTATCCAAGTCATTGAAGGTGAAGGTATTGCCATCGTCTGATACCGACAAAACATTAAGTGTCTTTAAGGCATCTTCCGTCAATCCGGCAGAAGTCAATACCAATTTATCAGACCAGATGCTCTTCCCTGCGTCCTTATAAACAGCCGTTTTGGTGGTATCCCAAGTGTTTTTGCTGTCTTTATAAGTGCCTTTGGCCTCGTAAACTGAACCATTGTGAAGTACGTAGGCGTTGACTGCGTTTGGCAAAAGGTTTGTTTCGGTATTTTTATAAACGTTTGTAGAGATGGCGTTGATCCGTTCGTAATAGGCTTCGCCGTCGACATAGGCGTCGGCATTGAAATTCCAGAAAATGTCAGTACCCGTATTACCATAACGGAAGGAAGAAGGGCATTCGTACTGTGTGCCTTTCGGATCCACCCAAGAACCAACGGATTTTACATGATATTTCTTGGTGAGATTCATCTCATTGGTCAACGTCGCGACTTTTTCAGCCGACAAAGCAGCCGGGTAATTGTCTTCGTCGTATGCTTTTTGCACATCAGCGATAGAAACAGAGCCCACCATGCCTAATTGAACAGCAATGAAGGCTTGTTTTTTACCTGGAAGAGCATGTTTGTCATTGGTGAAGACAAAGACAATTTCTTTACTTTCCGCATCAAATTCTGCAACAACGTCTGTAATGTCGCTTCCCCCTAAGAAAGTGTAACCAGACAGACGATTGAGTTGACGAAGAGAGAGACCAGTAGTTTCAGCGATTTCGTCTAAGTAACTGGATTCCGATAAACTATTAGGATCTTCTGCGTCCGCCAAATAGATGGTGCTGACTGGATTGCCGTCAGCATCTTCTTGAATCGATTCTCTAAAGGCTTCGCCGCGAATCGACCAAGGATTAAAGGTGGCATCATCAAGGTGAATATAGCCAGGATTGACGACCACATTATTAAACTGACCAGTGGAATCCACTTTGGCGGTGAAGGAGTGACCGCGACCGTTTTTGTCTTTGATCGCACCTTCATAGGTGGATTGGGTTTCCGTCAATTGAGCATAATAGTTTTCTGCGTGAAGATAATCGGCATAAAGCGTCACTTCCGTGGTGCTTTGCGGTCCGATTAACATCGCGCGATAGTTTTTGGAGAACGAATTTAAAAGCTGGTTGAATTGAATTTTTTCTTCGGTGACAACATGCCCGCGATAAGCGCGACGTGTGCGTCCAGCGATGATGGTGAGAGTGAAATCGCCATAAGCGACTGCCTTGATGTTATGCCCATCAATTTGCACGTTGGTGTCTTTTGTCTCAATCCGCCACGAATCGGCAACAGTGACTGTGATGTAATCCTCAAGATTGGTCGTTGATCCGATTTGCAAATCCGTCGGACAAGAGCTGCTGAAACGAATTACGCCGTCAACCGTCGAAAGGGGTTCTTCCGAAGAAGAAGCCGTTGTATCCGATGCCGAAGAGGCTACGGTTCCAGGATTGTTGCAGCTTGCCATTACCATCGTGCACGAAAGCAATAAGATTGCAGCTGCATGTTTTTTGATTTTAATACCATTCATAAACAGGCCTCCTTTGGCCATGGTTCTAATATAACCGCGTCAGTCAGAATTGCAATGATTTTATTCTAAAGAATAACCATCACTTTTCCATAAACTTAGATTTCCAATTTTCTAAATCTTGCAATGAGAGCAAAAGTTTCTTTTGATCTAAGGCAGAAAGATGACGAACGCGATTTTGTTGTTCTGCGATTTCTTTTAATGCTCGTTCCATTCCATAATTTGGATTATGTAAGTTGGCATTCAAGATACGATCCGCGTTGCTCGCTTCTCGTAAGAAATCAGGATTTGCTTCAGCTTCTTTTTTAGGTGAAGCTTTTTTTACTGCCGCTTTTACCGTTGTCTTTTTAGCAATCGTCTTTGATGGAGACGCTTGTTTTTTCGCGTGCGAATGAACATCACTCACTTTCGCTGTCTTTTTGGCGGTCGTCTTTGCCTTAGTGACAGTTTTTGAAGATGACGTCTTCTTCGCCGTTTTGGTTTTTGACGTTTTTTCGTTCGTTGAAACGGGTTCCGGTTTCGCGATAGGAACGGGTTCTGACGAACGGCGTGGGCGAGAGGCTGTCTTTTTCGGTTTTCCCACAATCAAGACTACGCCTTCAGGGATAGCGGAGGAAGTTCCCCCTTCAACTTTCGTCACAACTTTATGGACCACCCGAATCTTTTTCTTAGAAGAAGGAGAAGCCTTTTCTGCTGAAATGGTTGGGGTTTCTTCAGGAGTTTTCTCTAAAGAAGCGGGTTTTGCCAATGATTTTTTGCGCGCAACTGTTTTTTTAGAAACTGTGGCTTTTTGCTTTGTTTCTTTCGGCTTTTCTTCCGCTTTTTCGGCCGGTTTTTCGATTGTGGCAGGAACGGATGGTGAGGGCTTGGTAGGCGTTTCTTCTTTTTTCGGGACCACCTCTACCGCTTTCGCTTGTTGTGGAACAAAGGCAGGATCGTTATCCCAAGAGACGGAATAATCTTTTTCTTTACGGAAAGAGAAACGATAATTGGTCTTTTCATAAACGAAAGAAGAAGCATTTTTTGCCCCAAGCGCATCGACGGCACGGCAATCCTCTTCGGTTAAATCTAAAGGTCCATGCACGGCGGCAAAATAAGAAACGGCAGGATCACGAATTAATGAAAGATAATGATCGGCTAATTTTCGTAATGCTTCCGCAGGCGTTGGGCCATAAGCAAGCCAAGGATGAGGAGCAGGCGTTTCCTTTTTCGTGATCGGAAGCGGTGCTTTTTTAGGCTCAATCGCCACTTTTGTCTCCGGCTTCTTTTCTTCCGGCTTCGTTACAACGGGGCTTGGTTTTGCGAGTGCAGAACGCTTGGCACGCAATTCTTTTTCGCTGAAATTCAGCTTTAATTCGCTCGCGCGAGATGCTGAAATAGAAGATAGACGGTGCAACTGAGCATCAATGTCTTGTATTTTGTTTTTGTCTGGATAAGTCGGATTAGACAAGTTCGCAGAAAGGCGTGCGTCTTCTGCCTTAATTTGTTTTTCTAAATCCGAAAACAAAGGTGTTTTTGGTGCTTCGCGGGAATCCTTTTCCGCGAGATGATAATCTTTAGCGATGTTGGATTGATTCATCGCTTCATGTTTCTTGACAAAAGGACGACTTCCGTTCGCTCCCGGATTCTTTTCTAAAGTGCCAGTGGGCGTTAAACGATATACTTCGAGATAACGACCACGCTGAGAATCCAAGCGATTCAGTTTTAACAAATCCGTGGTTAAGGTTTTGTCTTGTGTGAGGATTAAGATTTTGTTTTCGATACGAAGTCCTGATACCGTAGTGAAGATGGCGTTATCCGCGAAATCAGAAGTTTTTTTCAAAGGTTTCGTGATTTCAAATGTTTTGCGATGCCATTTGTCATGACGAATGATTTTTAAGGCTCTACGCGCGGCGATTCTGACGCCAGAATCTTTTTTGTTTTGCGTATGGCGTTTCAATTCTTGAATGCATTCGCCAAGGATAACGACTCTTAATCCTTCTTTCCAATATTCCTTAGAACGGGTTAAAACGTCCATAAAGGCTGGGAACGAGTCTTCCATCAAGGAACATGTATCCACGAAGACATAGTCGAAATTAGAAAGGAATTTCGCTAACTCCGAGGATTTCATTTCCTCTTGATACATAAATTTATTGTTTTGATATTCCTCCTGTTGCTCTATTGTAACGGAAAAAAGTGGCGAATGAAACGGGGATGGATAGATTGCTTTTTTATCTTGGTAGTGACGCTTGCTTTGGAAAAAATCACACATGAGAGACGTTTTCTCTTTTTAGCAAAGAAGCGCAATTCTATTTTCGATGCCAAGAAAGGCGACTAAAATGAAATGGTATCTTTAAGATAGGAGGAAAAAACATGCGAATTTCCTTTGGCACCGGTGGATTCCGTGGCGACATTGGACCAGAATTCAATGAGCAAAACGTTCGTTTGATTGCACAAGGAGTTGCTAATTACGCCAAAAAACAGCATTTCACCAAACCGATTTATGTCAGTTATGATTTGAGGCTTTTTTCTCCCGAAGCAGCAATTTGGATTAGCGAAGTACTGGCAGGCAATGGTTTTTCCGTTTGTTTATCAAGCGGCCCTACCACCACTCCTGCTTTGATGTATGCCGTAAAACGATCCGGCGCTGAATTAGGTTTTATGGTGACTTCCTCGCACAACCCCGCA
>CADAUN010000105.1 GCA_902791085.1 uncultured Erysipelotrichaceae bacterium
AACTCAACATAGTGACATCTATCGCGGCAACTCAGCTCTCACAGTTGTTGAGCCGGATTGCCCTTGGATAAGTTACCGCGAAGCGTTTGCTATGCTCGATGCCACATTTAAACCGTAAGTATTAGCAGGATTTCGTGGCTATTTTCCTTCGGCTCTAGACATCAATGCTACCGTCTCAACATGTGGGGTGCTGGGAAGTTTGCTAGATGCTCTCAATATCGTGCTCGGATGGCTTGATATATCGACTTGCCTCAAGATGGTTTCCCGATGAGGGGTGTTCTTAGAATGTAGAGGCGTTTTGTGGTCAGTCGTCTCATCGGAAAACTCTGATTTCCTTAGCGCTTCATTTTGGCGATATTATGAACTTTTCAAGGCCCGTGTGGATTTCCTGATTGCGACCGCTTTCTGATCGCAAAAGCAGGAAACGCTTCGCGCTACCGCCATACAGGGTTCCGCAAGCGGAACATCTGAAATAAGAAACGCATCAGAGCCAGAACCTGTAACCGCTCTGCCCGATTCCTTTTACCGGCGAAAGAAGATTGAGTTCAAGTAGCTTAGAAAGATAGACGGTGGCAGTATTCTGAGAGCAATGGATGACGCGCATGATGTCCTTCGGCGTGAACGGCGAGTCTTTAAATTCCAAAAATAACTTATCCATGTTGTTTCTAACCTTTGACGAATAATGGCTATCTCGGATTTTCTGCCGGACTGCTTTCCAAGCATCCAGGGTTCCCTTTTCCTCTCCATCCGTTTCCTTGTTTTCCGCGACAGTTCCCATATTTTCGTTCGTTAGTTCACAGAATTCATCGCTGATGCGGATAACCACGGAGGTGACGTCGGCATTATTGGGGAATATTTTATAATATATGGATCCAGACCCATTGTTTTGGCACGCCCTCTTCGCCTCGCCGACTCCGGTGCCGTAGCTCTCGATGA
This sequence comes from uncultured Erysipelotrichaceae bacterium, assembly GCA_902791085.1. GTDB lineage: Bacteria > Bacillota_I > Bacilli_A > RFN20 > CAG-826 > UBA4951. The sequence goes on from CADAUN010000105.1 coordinate 937, forward strand.
TTCCAAGCGCCTTGAACATGTCTCTAATTTCCGGATTCACCGCATCTCTTTCCTTGAAAAAAGTCCGCTCGTTGAGATCTTCCAGCGTCACGGGAGGTAGCGGTCGGTTGTAATTGACGATATCGATTTCCCTTTCCGTGATGTAGACCTGGATGCTTTTATCGGTCTCATAATTCTTGTGGACAACCGCGTTTGCCAAAAGCTCCTCCACAGCTTTATACGGATAATTGGCCACCATCCGATTCGTGGAGACTCCTTCTTCTCGGACCGTGACTTGCCTTAGATAATTATCCTGAATGTATTTCAGGCAGGCATAGTATTGTTTCCAAATCGGTCCGGTGAATGTCTTCGCGACCATTCTGCTTTCGTCACCGTACGTATCCGCGATGACTTCGATGTCGGAATGCGGGATAAAGCGTTCTGGATGGGCGGAAAACATCAGGATGGCATAGTTCTTCACATGAAGACCGTGTGTCTCGTTCTGGTCAAAAAGCCCCAATGACACGGCTATTGCCTCCTTCGACATCTCCAAAGTCGAATCTCGTTTACTGGTCAGGGTCATGTATTCCTTCATGTAATCGAAATCCAAATCGTCCAAAGTCGCCCTGAGGTTACTAGAAGAAGAAAAATGGTAACCCGAGAACTTCCTCAGCAGCTCATATTCCTCGCTGACGGTGGCAAGCCTGGAATCCCCATCTATTCTCACATAACGTCCAGGCTTAAGTGATATGCGTTTATCACGTTCCGCTTTTTCAGAAACAGCGAACGGACCGCCTCCTTGCCTCTCCACCACAATCAAAACGTAAGGTATTCCTTGAATCTCATTGGAAAGGACTTCGAATTTGACATTCGGATAAAGATAGGATCGAAGACTCCTCAAGGTATTTTTCACAAGCTCGATTCTGCCTTCCTGAATGCCTTTAATCGGAAATTTCGGAGTTGACTTCTCGTTTTCGTTCTTTTCTTCTTCGACACCGATAAAAAGATATGAATAGTCATTGTCGAAATAATTGTTCCCATAGGCGCAAAGCGTCTTCAGAATCTTGTCCAGTTGGTTTTCGCTCAATTTATATTCGATGCAGGAGCTCTCAGCCTTTCGGCTGAGCAGAATTTCGTTGGCATCTTTTTTATAATCAATAACATTCATATCGAAGCCTCATTTCACATATATTACAACATTACTTCATATGTTTTTATATGTTTTCACATATTTTTATTATATTATTGGAGGCCGAAATTTGAGAGTTGCAAGAAGTTTGTGTAATCCGTATGCCGCATAGCCTTCCCTTGACCTTACCAGGCCGTGGCGGCGAATAGGCCCAAATTGATGAGGTCCATTGGCAAATGACGCAACCCGTGGGCCAAGAGGCGGTCGGTTTCTTCGCTAACCTTTCACCACCCACGTTTTGGATTTTGTTGCCCCCCTCAATCTCGAGCCCTTTTTTCTTCTTGAGCCCCTCGATTTTCCTGGCGACGGTCCTTTGCGTCACGCCTATCTTTTCCGCGATTTCACGCATGGATATCTTCGGGTTCTCCCTCATGAGGGAGACGATGGACGCTTCGGTCTCGGGGAGCGCCAAGCCATTTACGACATCATTTACGACATTATTTATGACAAATTCGTGTCATAAATCATCCAGCCCCCTCGCGTATGCCAATGAATCTTCAAGCCTAATGGATAAAAAGAATGACCGCTTTCCCAATTGGTTATTTTTATCTAATCCCTAACAGGAAGAGAAAGGCCGACTGGATTCGCTTTTGCTAGGCACATTGACGTTTTGACTTTAGTTTTGGCCGGAAGTAGGACCCGATGGTTTTTCCCCTTTGGCCCGGAAGACCAGCGCAAGCGTTAAGCAGATCCCGCCGATAATGGCGTTGATCACAGTCAAAGCAACGGTTGTGATTAAGGCGGCGGAGCCTAACAAAGCCACCACGAAGTTCGCCGAGACGGTTCCCACCGCTTGTTCGGCGGCCCCGACGTCGGAAGAATATTGGATGCTCTTGTCCCCGATTTGGGATAAGCTCACCCCGGAAGCGATGGCAAGAATCAGGGCGATGGCCGCCAGAGCGAGGAAGACGATTCCGATCGGCAACAAGACTTTGAATGCCTTTAAATACTTCTGTTGCTTGGTTTTCATGACAACGCCCCCTTTTTGAAACAACTGTTACCCTTATTATAAGGGCAGCGGAAAAGCACCTAAACAACGAATTTAAAAGCTGAGAGCTTCCTAAAGAGTTTTCTTCTTTTTCATATCCTTGCTTCCACATCTTGATTTGTTGTGGCTTACTTTAGTTCACTCTTGTCCACTTTTATTCGCTTTGGATTTGATGAAGAAAAGCGGACACATTAGCTGCGTCCGCTGGCATAACTCGTTATTTGATTGACGTTTTAGGCCTTTGCTTCAACAAAAACGTTATCTAACTTGATTTCAACACTTTTTGAAGGATCCCATTGGTTTGCCGATTTCTTTTTATAAGTCGTCGTTCCATTAGCTCCTCCAGTAAAGGCTACAATCCGAATTGTGTCGTTAGTTTTGAGGCTTTCGAAGGCGGCGGTATATTCACTGCTTCCTTCTGCGTATCCATAAGTAAAGAAAGCAAGAGGATTAAATTCAATATGATACCAGCCGTTTTCTCTTTCTTCGATAGTAGAAGAGGCTTTTATTCTGTCTTGGTTTCCTCCATCAAAGTCTGAGCCGTCTGCCATCATGGCGTCCTTAATAAAGTTTTCCGTGACATTGTTAACTTCTTTCTTGACGCCACCTTCCGTATAAGTGCCATGGAGTTGCACACCGTAGGCGATTGCTAAGTTATCAAATTTGGCATCAAACGCGATGTTATTTTCTGTCAAATCAGAATTACTTCCTGCCGCACATCGAATGATAAATGGGGTCTTTGCTTCCGTAGCGTCATATGGTTCAACTTTCCAATAAGCACTTGCCAACGAATAATAATGCTCGCCATCATGAGGATCGGCTCCTCCGGTCGTATTCGTGCCAGTGCATTTAGAGCGATCTTTTTTGGCAGGGGTGGCATCCCAGCCATTCACGATTCCTTGAGGCGCCATCGTGAAAGAAAGATCTAAGGCATCATCATGAACGGCACGTAAATTCATATCCTCATCTTCGACGGTTAAGGTTCCATCAGGTTCAAATACTTTGATGGCATTATCTGGAGAGATCCAGCCACCAAAATGTTTCTTTAGGAAATCTTTCGCATGGAGTTGCCATCTACTTCCAATAAGAGCTTTTTTGCTTGTGGTACCGTCATCAAAGGTGCCACCGCTCAAAGTTACCGTTACTTCTTTTCCACGGTCTTTCAAGTAAACATTATCTAAATCAACGATCTGTGGTTTGGAGTAGTCGATGTCTTTGTAATAATCAATACTGCTATTGGCACTTCCGTTATAGAAATTGAAGGCAATCGTTTTGGTGCCCTTAAGAATGGATGAATTCTCTCCTTCATAGTTTTTTAAATCGATTAATACATGATGCCATTCGCTTGAAGGGTTTTGGGTTATATTAATGTAATTAAGATAAGATGATTCGCTTGCCGCCTTTCCTTTTTCGTCAGTTCCGTAAGTGCTAGCAAAGCCAGAGAAACCACTCTTTCCCGACGCATCTTGAAGCTCTACTTTCACGCCAGGGGCGACATTATCAAACTTCAAATCAAATTCTAAAACCTTGTTACTAAGATCTGTAACTTCTGGAAGAGTCAAATCGTATTCTCTCCAGACCTCACTTTTTCCATCCCAAGAAGGCTTGACGGACTTAGAGATATCTCCTTCGAATTTGCTACTTCCGTCTTCTTTGGCAGTAGCTCCCATATACGCTTCAAAATACTCGCCTGAATAAAGCCCATATCCATTTTCTTCGATGACTCCGCCTTTATCGCCAGCCCAGCTTCCTCCATCGAAACCATTGAAGGAACTTGAGTCATATTTGTCTTTGAAAGACATTAAATAGCTTAAGTCGTCATCGCGATAAAAAGACTTCAGGGTTATGTCTCTAGTTACGGTGAAGGAATAGGGATCGGCGGTGGAAACAATCTTTTCGCCTTCTTTCCATGAAGCAAGAGCTTTGCCTTTTACTTTTTTGGAAGTGACTTCACAAATCGTTCCTTCCTTATAGGTTCCGCCTCCCGTTCCGCCGATAACCGTAACGATATAATCTTTGGGTTCTGGAATGGGTTCATTTGTATTGCAAGACGAAAGTCCGGCAGCAAACAACAATGATGTTGATAGAATTAATGTTTTTGATTTTTTCATGTTTTTCTGGCTCTGTTTTACATGTCTACTGATAAGTTACTTGTCCCCGAAGACCCCGAATGCCATTTCCCATATGCTTCCTTGACGTCGAAGGGCATTGCTTTCG
>CADAUN010000106.1 GCA_902791085.1 uncultured Erysipelotrichaceae bacterium
TGGACGCCATGAGTTTCCAAGAAATGGATGATTTCATCGCCAATCACGATGTGAAATGCCCTACTTGTGGACAAAAGAACTTCACGACAATTCGTAAGTTCAACATGATGTTTAAAACGCATATCGGTGTCACCGAAGACGATGCCTCAGTCGTTTATCTTCGCCCTGAGACCGCACAAGGGGTGTTCATGAATTTCAAAAACGTTGCCCGTGCCTGCCGTAAAAAGCTGCCATTTGGCATTTGTAATACCGGCAAAAGCTTCCGCAACGAAATCACTCCAGGGAACTTCACTTTCCGTACGCGCGAATTTGACCAATGCGAGATGGAATTCTTTTGCCAGCCCGGCACTGATTTAGAGTGGTTTGATTATTGGAAGAAAGCTTGTCTCGATTTTGTTGAGAGCCTTGGCCCGAAAGCAGAAAACCTTCGATTCCGCGATCATGAAAAAGCTGAATTGGCCTTCTATTCCAAAGCAACAACAGACGTTGAATACGACTTCCCAAATTTAGGCTGGGGCGAAATTCTTGGCGTGGCGGATCGCACTGATTATGACTTACGTCGTCATCAGGATTATTCTCACCAAGATTTAACCTACAGCGAGACTTATCTCGATCAAAACGGGAAAACCCAGGTAAAATCGTATCTTCCTTACGTCATTGAACCTTCGATGGGATTGGACCGTTTGATGTTGATGGTGATGGTTGATGCCTATGACAAAGAAGAATTAGAAGGCGACGATAGCCGTGTCGTCATGCATATTAAACCCGCTTTGGCGCCTTACAAAGTTGCTGTTTTGCCATTGCAAAAGAAACTGGTTGATCCGGCTAACGAACTGCTAGCGAAGTTAAGCAAAGAGTTTATGGCAACCACCGATGTCACGGGGTCTATTGGCAAACGTTATCGGCGACAAGACGAAATCGGAACGCCTTATTGCGTAACCGTTGATTTCGATACCTTAACCGATCATAGCGTGACTGTGCGTGACCGCGATACCATGAAACAAGACCGTGTTTCTATTGATTCTTTAGTCGAATATCTAAAAGCAAAAATCGCCGAATAATTGGCAGAAAGGATTTTCGTTGGGATGGCTTATTCGAAAGACCTTATCGATGCGCTTCTAAAAGAAGCCGATATCGTCACGGTCATTTCTTCCTTTATCCCCGTAACGAAGAAAGGGCGAAGTTATGTCGCCCTATGTCCTTTTCATGATGACAAAAATCCTTCGCTCAACATTTCGCGCGAGAAGCAAATCTTCAAATGCTTCGTTTGCAACACCGGTGGCAATGCCATTACTTTTGTCCAAAAACATTTAGGCATTTCTTATTCCGAAGCGGTGCGAAAAGTCGCAGAGATTGTCGGTTTTCACGATCCACGATTGGAGAGCGAAGACACAAAGCCTTATGTTGATCCCGAAAAGCAATCGCTTTATGACACCATTAACGATTTGAATCAGCTATATCAATACAACTTGTTGACCGCGGAAGGAAAAGTGGCGGCTGATTATTTGTCTTCGCGTCACATCGATGCTGAGCAAATTCGGAAATATGGCTTAGGTTATGCCTCTCCCGATGGTGAAAAAACCATTCAATATCTCGAACAAAAGAAACATTCGCTTGATCAAATCAAAAATATCGGCATTGTCAGTTCTCGTAACCTTTCGGACGCCAATGCGGGGCGACTGATTTTCCCTTTGTGCAATCCGGAGGGCCAAGTCGTCGGCTTTAGTGCGAGAAAACTCACTGGCTCTCACGATGACAGCCCAAAATACGTCAATTCTCCTGACACGAAAATCTTTACTAAAAGCCTCAATCTTTATAATTACCATAATGTGAAAAACACCGCACGCCGTGACGGCTATTGCTATGTTTTGGAAGGCTTTATGGACGTGATGGCTTTAGATAAGGCAGGTTTAAAAAACGCGGTTGCTTTAATGGGGACATCGCTTAGCGGAGAACAAATCGGCTTATTGCGACGTTTGGGCGCTGAAATTCGGCTATGTTTGGATGGCGACGCTCCAGGGCAACGCGGCATGATGAAAATCATTTTGCAATTAAGCCAAGCTAATTTGCCATTCCGTTTGGTATGCAATCCAAACGATTTGCGTGACCCCGACGACATTTTGCAAGAATCAGGCCCGGAAGCTTTACGCGAGGCAATGAATCATTTGGTGGATGCCTTTTCCTTTCAAATGAATTATTACCAAAACGTCGAAAAATTGGCTAAAGACGAAGACAAAAAGAAAGTCATGAAGTACTTTTTGCCTTATCTTCGTACCGTTGCCTCCGCCATCGATCGCGAAGACGCCATCGTCAAATTGTCTAAGGCAACGGGTTATGAGACGGAAACCATCCGTCATTTGGTGCAAACCATTCCATCTAAGGACGATTCTTTTGAAGAAAGCGACTATCAAGAAGAAGTGATGATGGAACGTCTCCATCCGGAAAATGTCATGATAGGACGTTTGCTCCATGCGGAACGAGAAATGTTGTATTACATGCTCGAAAGTGTAGATGCAGTGCATTATTACGAGAAAAACGTGAATAATTTCTATTACACGGTTTATAACGAAATTGCCAATTATGTCGTTGCTAATGTGGAACGGACGAAAAATGTTGTTTCTTTGCCGTCCCTCATCGATGATATCGCATCAACGGCTGATCCTGACGAAGAAGAACTGATTGGTAAAATCAGCGAAATCTCTGGCGACAATTATCATCCTCCGATATCGGATGAGGCGCTTCGAACGTGTGCCAACGTCATTATCGAGGAAAAAGCAAAAATTTATGATCAAATGACGACCAAAGAAGAAATGAAGAACAAAACTTCCGAAGAAAAAGGCAACATTCTTAAACAATATGCCGAGAGAAGACGACGGCAACTCGAACTTGAGAAGAAGAAAAACTAAGATATCATGCACGTTTCTAAGCGACTTTCCGCCATTGCATCATTGGTAGATAAAGGCAGTTACATTGCCGACATTGGAAGCGATCATTGCGTCGTTCCAATTCTTTTGGCTGAGCAAAAGAAAATCGTTTATGCAGAAGCGGTAGAAAACAAAAAAGGTCCTTATCAAAAGATGTGTCACGAAATACAAAGCCACGGCCTAGAAGATGTGATACATCCTGTTTTTGCAGACGGCATCGAAGCTTTAGGGGAAAAAGTAGACACCGTTGTTTTAGCAGGAATGGGTGGAAGACTCATCATTTCCATTTTAGAGAAGCATCCTGAGCGTTTAAAAAACGTTTCTAGCCTCATTTTGGATCCCCATGGGGATTTACCAAGCGTTAGGTCTTTTTTGGCTTCTAAAGGCTTTTTAGAATGTGCTAGCATGTTTTTTTATGACGAGGGCATTGCTTATAACGTCATGAAATGGGAGAAAAGCAGTGCTCCAGTCACTTATTGTCAGCAAGAAATAGACTTCGGCCCGATGAATTTGAAGCATCCGTCAGAAGATTGGTTCCTTTATTGGGAAAAACAACTTCGTTATCACGAAGGAATAGCGAGCAAAAATTTGCCGTTAGAGAAAAGAAAAGAACATTTGGAATCCTGTCAGAAGATTCGGGATGCCATTGCAACAGCAAAGCAAAATATAAACTAATAATATTTAACTATAAAATAACTAAATTAATACTAAATTATAGAAAATAAACAAGATTTTATCGATGTTTTTTAATGATATAATTTCAATACGTTTTTTATGGCGATTACTTCGCTGGCAGCAGAGGAAGCACCAGAAATAACCAAAGCGCGATGATAGGAATCAAGCGGTTTTTGCTTCAATTCACCCGCGCTAAGAACGCGCCAAACAGTAGCGTTTGTAAAGCGTTGCTTTGCCATCGTAAAAAGTCGCTGTGTATTGTTGCTTGTTGACGATCCTAAAACGACTACCAAATCATAGTTATTCGTCTCTCGTTCTAGATTCTCTTGCCGCATTTCTGTTGAAACGCAACGCTTAGCGGCAATTTTGGCTTTGGGATAAAGCGAAAGTAAGGCGTTCAAAGATTCTTTAATGTCTTGTTTGGAAACGGTTGTTTGGCAGACAATTAATGGATCATTAACATGGCAAACAAACGAATTCACGCTGTTTTTATCGGTTATTAAATGAATTTTATTCGGGGCAATAGCGACGGCGGCGTCTGCTTCGGCATGATGTTTCACCCCAATATAGAAGACTTCGCCACCTCGCTCGATTTCTTTTCGGATTAATGCTTCGTTGTCTTGGACAAAAACGCAGGTCGCGTCGTATACAATCATTTCTTTTTGTTTGGCAATCTCATCCCATTTAGGAGCGTGTCCATGCGCCGTAAGGACGATTATCGCATGTTCAGGAAGAGCTAATAATTGTTTTTCTAAAGAGACGGAATCTCCTTCTAACACCTTCAATCCTTTTTGACGCAAAGATTCGATGATGCGTTCATTATGGACTAAGTCTCCGATCACATAAACGGATTCGTTTGGATGTTCTTCCTTTGCCTGTTTTGCGATTTGTATTGCCTTGGTTACGCCTAAGCAAAATCCGAAAGGCGCGACTACTTTGACTTCCATGTTCTTATTTTATAACGATTTTTCGAGACAAAAACGATTTTGCCAACCGATTTCGTTTTTCTCGAAAGAAAGGAGTGCTTTCGTTGTGTTTCGTCGATTCTTCCTTATAATATTGCTGTTATGAGTTTTCGCGGTTTGTCGTTATCTGACACAATGGTCAAAGCACTAGATAAGCTAGGCTATCATGACCCTTCCTCCGTACAAAGTACCGTTATTCCTAAGGCACTTCGCGGGGTTTCTTTGCTGGCACAAAGCGAAACGGGTTCTGGAAAAACGCACGCTTATTTGATTCCCATATTGGAACGCACTGATTATCAGCTGAATCGAGTTCAAGCGGTGATTGTCTCGCCAACACGTGAATTGGCACGCCAAACCTTTGATTTTGCGAGACAATTTGAACCTTTTTTCCCCAAATTGCACGTTCGTCTCTATTCTTCCGAAGCAGAGACCAGTCAAAACGAAGAAGGATCGAAAGTTCCTCCTCAAATTATTATTGGCACGCCCGGTCGTCTCAAAGATCTTTTGATCGATAAACATCTGTTTACGTTGCAAAATGTCCGCACCGTCGTTTTAGATGAAGCAGATATGCTTATTGATAAAACTTTCCTTGATGAAATTGATTCGATT
>CADAUN010000107.1 GCA_902791085.1 uncultured Erysipelotrichaceae bacterium
CTCGATATGCCGTCGGGCTAACCCCTTTATAACGTTTGAAAGTATGGGCAAACAAGTAAGGGGAGGAAAAGCCTAAACTCATAGAAATTTCCTCGATGCTGCTCGAAGAAAAGACTAGCATTTGACAAGCTTTTTCTACTTTTTGGAGAAGAATGTATTGTTTTGGGGTAGAACCCATATAACGTTTGAAAAGGTTACGCAATTGCTTTTCGCAATAGCCATGGTCTTTGGCGATTTCTTCCAGTGTTTTGTGGGAATGAAGCAATCCGTTGATATCGGATAATATGTTTCGAAATTTTTCCGGGATTTGCAGTGCATAATCCGTTTCGCTTAGTGTGGCCAAAAGCGAAAATACTGCGCTTGAAAAAAGCGAATTGGCTTCCAACAAAGAATATTTGTTTCTGGAATTCAGCAAACGAATGATGTTTAACACGAAAGAAGTGGACTGCGCCTCTTCTTTTGAATAAGAAAATACACGGCCATAGGGAAGCGATATGTCGCTTTTGGCAAACCAATAACAATGGAAATGCCACGTGGCAGAAGAACTCTTTAAGGAATGAAGACGCTCGTGCTCTAAAAAGACCAATTTTCCTGCCGCGATTCTTAATTCATGGCCATCTTTTAATTGAAGTATGCCCTCGCCCTCTAACGTATAAATCGCGCAATAAAGTGGTTCTCCAGGGGGAAGTAGCACATTCTCATAAGGACCGATGGTCTTGGTATCATAAGCAACCACAAGGCGAAGCGAAAACGCCTCCGTTCTTCCTCCAAAGCCGACGCGATTGTATTCGAACATATATTTATATTGCGCAATAAGACATGCTTTTGTCAAGGCGAAGTAATTCTCTTTTTCGCAAAGGCGATCTCAACCACATAAAGTTCGGTTATATCTTTGTTTTCGTTTTAAAAAGGTTAATTTTGATTCTTTTAAGAGTCTCGAAAAGTTCCTAAAAACACAAGCTATGGTTCGTATTTTTTCTTTGATGATAGGCGGCCTGCTTCTATAATAAAAACACCAACAATATTTTTCTTCGATGAATCCCTTTATGGAATGGAGCATTTTATGAAAAAGAATCAATGGTTTCTCTTTTGCTTTCCTGTTCTTCTTTTTGGATTAAGTGGATGTGTATCGCCGCAAATTGACTCCAGTGGCACAGATTTGATTCAAGCCACCCCGCTTAGCGCGGCGGAATTAGGCGAAGGATTTCAAGCACAATATCTTCCTGATGCATCCAATATTCATCAATTCAGTGGAACGATCGATGTCGCCTTAGACTTCGAAGGCACGCAGGTGGGTTGGAAAAAAGTTGCTTCCGAATACGAGAGATTGCAAAGTAACAAAGTCAAAGTCAACATCAACGATAACCTTTCTGGATCGACTTATTCCTCTAAGCTTAATGAAGAACTGCTCAATCCTAACACTGATTGGGACATTTGCGAAGGGAACCTGGGCTACACCAATATCCGTGGTTCTACCATTAATATGTATAGCGCCTTCCAAGCGCCTAATGCGTATTGCGGAAAAGACACGAAATGGGCAAATGTATTAAGTCAAACTGCTTATCGCCAGAGTGCTTCTGACACTTCCGCCGTAGCGCAGATTGTCAATTCCGAAATCATGCAATCTTGCTGGTTCGTCAACACAGTAGCGATGACGGCAGCGGGGGAAAAAGGATATAAAAACAGCGAAGGAGAAGTGGCTTACCCAAAAACTTGGGACGATTTGATTTCGCTTTGTTCTTATATGGAAGATGCTGGCTATACGAACCCTTTAGGAATCAGTCTGGCTTCTTCTTCGGTAGAGTCGCTTCAATTCACCTGGTTGCTTCGCATTTATGGCGATTATTATTATCGACAATTTTATAAATATTCGATGGCAAGCGATGTTTGGACTTCTTATTCTGGCACAAGAGAAGACGTGGAAACCTTTGCGGGATTCGGCTTCCGTTTCCCCAAAGTGATGCACCTACTTTTTGATGAAGAGGATAATCAACTTCCGTGTGGTTATGTCGGATTCCATAGTGACGTCTATAAGGATTTCGTCAGCCAGTTAGCAAAGATGAAAGGCCATTTGATGGAGAACGTCGACAGCACAGAATTCTCGGCTCTTCGCGATTTGTTCCGCACACAATCCCGTGGCAAATCTTCTCCGCAAATCATTCTGGACTATCAAGGATTTGGACTGAATTATCTTGGTGCAACCAGCTCGTCTTTCTCTGTTGGATATTTCGATTATCCGACGATGGTTTCGGGAAAATTTTCTTCTGGTGATAGGGAAGGAGAATCGATTGTTCCCGAGAACACAATTACACGCGATATCGGCGGTAACGGCGGCTTCCTTTCAATCATCAATCATTTAGGGAACAAAGCGCAAAACGATTTAAATCAGGATTTCTTGAAATTTTTCCTTTCTCCTTATGGTCAAACGATTTATTACCAAGGGCTTGCGGAGAATGGTGTGGTCCCCAAAGGTCTCTCCACCGTGAAAAACGAATTAATTGTCATCCCGCAAGCGTGGAAAGACTATTTTGCAAATTCTGGCAAAACCATTACTTTCTCGGGCAACGTGGATCAGAACGTCTTCTTGTCTTATGGTGTACGTTATGTGGTCGGTTATAAGAATACGCAAGCGATTATCACCGAAAATTGGCGCAAATTATTAATGAGCAATGTTGGTTCCGTTTTTTCGGTGACGGCGTTTTGCAACCAGTGGGCCGACGCTTGTTTCAAAGACATGAAACTGATGTGTGCAGACAACAACTGGCCGACTGATGCTTATTTGAACCCAAATCTTAACTTATAACATGATGAGCCAGATTCCGGTATCCAAAAGCGATCGTCGTCGCGCCAAGAACACTGCCTTTATTTTTGGCGCAATCACCTTTATTTTTGCTATTTTGGCAATGATATTCGGCGTGCTTACGCCGCAAGTATCTTCTGCGGATGATTACCGAGGAGAAAAGATAACCGCTTTGCATCCTGGGAAAGACGATACGTCTTACTTCGTTTCCAGCGACAAAAACATTGGGCGTTGTCGTTTTGAAGATGACGCAGAAATTTCAGATTTTTCTTTTTCCGATATCGCCGCAATGGTGCAAGCAGATGGCCTTTTGAACCAAGCGCTTCCGAATTCATTTGAGCAGTTTGGCTTGGCGAGCTATGTGGATACCTCTTCCAGCGATTTCTTTTACGTGTTTGATGCGAATGGGAATGCTTTTAAATTGCTAGATGACGGGACATCTTTGACGGTTTCTTCCGATTATTATTTGCGAAAGAGTAAAAGCAAAGTGCAGTCGGTTATCAATGACGGCGATAAGATTTTTGTGATTGCGCAAAATGCCAATGCACAATTCCAATTGGAGCTTTATGATGCCCAAAACCTAAAGAATGGTCCGTCAAAAAGCAAAGTTCTTTGGGACATTAACTTAGAGCAAACGGCCGTTGGATCGACGGCGATTTCCCCGCTTTCTGCTGGTACCGTGATTTGGGATGTCAGCATTCAGGGTGATTATCTCTATATTTTGGAAGCAGGCGGCTTTATCAAGGTGCACGAGAGCCTTTTGGATACAAACGGCACGTATGGTCCCCTTGATTATTTCGGCTCTGCGGAAGCCTTTTACGAAGAATATCTGCGGACGGCATTGCGTGGATTGAGCGATGAAGTCAAAACGAAAAACGGGTTGAGCGAGGAAACGATTGCTGCCTGCAATGTGACGGAACTAGAAAGTTATTATGTCGCGTTAACGCGCTACACCGTGGTAGAGGCGAAGGAAGCGGCAGGGGAAGCCTTTGCCGAAGCCAACGATTGGGTGACTTCTTACGACGCCTTGAAACAGACGATGCTGGTCAAGGACGATGCCTTTGATAATTCGCTTTATTCCATCCTATATTGCGGCAATTTAAATATCGGGGGAGCAGTGTACTCTCCCAAAAAGGAAACTTTCTATTTGGGCGATAACTTAACAAATTCGCTTTATACCATCACCGCCAAACAAGTGCAAGAAGCCAATTTTGGCACCTCCCTTTCTGCTTTAGCTACCCCTCTTTCGAGTCTTTCTTTTGAGGGGAAGAAACTTTCCATTCAAAATTATTGCGTTCGTTACAATCGTTTTGCCGATACGCTTTATGTCCTTTTCGCTAACTCTTCGCAGGTTGCACTCGTTTCGTTGGAGGGCGATTGCTCTGTCTTATCGACCTTCTCGGCCGCTTATGACATTTCTACGATTATCGGAAACCAATCCAATCGGCGTTTCATTTCCCTTTCCCATGTGACAACGGTAGATGGCAAAGGAAGAAGCGATAATCATCTTCGCCTTTCTCGTCTTGATCCTGAACGTTTTGTTCATCGTAACGCTTTCCTTTCCTCTGCGATTACCTTTGGCGCTTTAGGCTGTCTTTCTTTGATAGGGGTCGTTCTCTCTTTCTTAGCGGTTAAACGCACCCATTCCTTGGCCAAAGCAAAGCTGATATTCCGTGATTTGAAGAAACACAAATGGATTTATGTCGCCTTGATTCCCTTTGTTGCGTTGCTGATCTTGTTCTGCTATTACGAAGCGATAGGTTCCATCGCGCTTTCTTTCTTTTCCTACACACGAGATAAGCCCACTTGGATCTGGAACAATTTCGGCAATTACCTGAAGGTTTTCAACGAATCGAATTTCTGGTTGTCGGTCGGCAATACGATTTTCTTCTTGATTGCCGATTTGATATTGGGGATTGTTCCGCCTTTGATTTTCGCCTTCATTTTGACGCTTATTCGTTCTAAAAAATATTCTTCTTTCGTTCGTACCATGATGTATATTCCTGGGATTATCCCGGGCATTGCTTCCATGCTCATTTGGCGTGTCGGTATTTTTGGGGATTATGGCGTATTGAACAACATCGTCCATTTCTTCCATGGCGAAACGGTGCAATGGCTCGCCAACGGAGACATCTCCCGTTATTCCCTGATTTTGATGGGCTTTCCCTTTGTCAGTGGATATTTGCTCTTTTATGGCGGGTTAATGAACGTTCCCAAAGAATATTACGAAGCGTGTGATCTCGAAGGCATGTCTGTCTTCAAACGTTTCTTCCGGATCGATCTTCCTTTGATCAAACCACAAT
>CADAUN010000108.1 GCA_902791085.1 uncultured Erysipelotrichaceae bacterium
ACGCGGAAATGGCAACGCGCGACGGCATTTCCGTATTGCGCGACCACATCGGTTTCGCCAATTCCAACCGCAAAAACACTCCCTTCAGTCACCGTGACTACCGCTTCGTTTTCACTTTTCCAAGTCAAGGTTGTTCCCTGGACTTTTTCATAGGTGGCAATCAATTCAAATTGATCGCCAAAAACGAGTTGATAATCGCTTTCGTTCAAAGACAGTGTTTTTGTCGAAAGAGAGGAATTATTTGCTCCTTCTTGACAAGAGAAGAGCAATCCGCCAAAAGAGGCCAAGGCAAGTGTCCATATTATGGTTCGTCTAAGTTTCATATGCTCTCCTTATAAACTTTCCAAAAAGGAATTGATGGAAGTGAATTCACGGATTTTCTGGATACCGGATTCCATCGCGATGCGTTTAAAGTTATCTTTGATAGTTTGATATTCCGTGACGGGGAAGGAATCTTGAAAACAGGAAATCACGATTTTTGCTGGGAAAAGATATTCCACATCAATGCGGGATTTCAATTTTCGATAGAGTTCTTCGTCTTTTGCGTACACCGCGATTTTTTCGTACGCTTCTTGCAAATCATTTAGCCATTGCCTGACTTGCCCGATGGACCAGTATTTGCGGTTGGAAGTCACGGAAAGCTGAATGGCAGATTGGCTCCAGCCCTCTTCCACAGAGGTTCTCGCAAACCATAGGCGGCAAGTCTCAAACATCCGTTGCATTGGCTCGGCCGCTTCGCGATACATCGCTTGGAAATAGGAATCGATCAACTCTTGCACATTCAAAGAAGCGTTCCATTCTTTTTTGCCGATGATATAACGAGCCAAGCCGAAGAAGCCGGTGTCAGCACCACGTTGATCGGAATGCACTTGAGAAAAAGTGAATGAATAGCCGTTTTGTTTTAAGAAAGCGTGATAATCCTGATAAAAATTGTAAACGTCATAGAAGCCCATGAAGTCATTGAAGAAACCGCCATAGGTCCAAGCATAGGCTTGTGGATAATATTTGCCCCAGGACTCTAGCGTTTCCCGTGCTTCTTGGTTCACATTCGCATAGAAGTCTTTGCCATAATCAAAATTCATAAAAGCGACAAAAGGGCAAATAACCACGCCATCTTGTGGCAAAATGTCTTCTTTGATGTCCCAACTTCCGTCCTTATTTTTCGTAAAAGGCGGAGTAATCGCTTGCTGATATGCCAAGAACATATATTGCAAAGGACGACGATAAGGCTCGTTTTCCGGTAAGTCCATCCAATCATTCACCTTTTTGCCCATCGTATTTAAAAATTTCAAAATGGTAGCTGCGATGGAACCATGGTGTTCGGCGGCGAATTTTTTGCAAACGTCGCAATTGCAAAGATAAGGAGTGTCATTCATGCCCAATAAGGCAGCGCGGTAAGACGGATATTCCGCGTAAGGATGCGCCGCAAGCGATTGTTCGACTTTGATGGCCGCCAAGGAAGTCATGCGGTCAAATTTCTCTTCGTTTCCTCTTGCTAAATAACAGAGCTGAGTGCCATCTGGACTATAGAATTCCGGATCGCTCTTTCCGTATTTTTCCACAGGGAAGAAATAGAAGCTATTGTGGTTCGCGGACCAAGTTCCCGTCGCATTGTCAGAAAGATAAATCGGCAATAGCAAATCATTGTCACTATCCATTTCTCGTAGACGATATCCAAACATCAAATCATCGCGATCGGAGGTAGTAGAAACAGCAACGCCTGCCCGTTCCCGATAAGGAACATCAGGAATGTCCGTCACATCAAAATTCATCAACGGAATGTCTTTGACGCCATGATCTACGACATAGCAATTTGGGGAATAGGCTTCAAAATGGAAAGTGTAGTTCAGGAAATCATAAACGCCATAGAGAGACGCGACGTCGCTTCCGCCGGCGATAAAAATCGATTTGCCTTTCGTTTGGATACGAACGCCATCGCGTCCTAAAGAACGATGATCCAGTTGTAAACCAGCCGAAGTGAAATATTCATTCTCTCCTAAAGAAATATAACGGTCATTGGGATCGAAGACTTTTCCAGCGTCGATAGTTGTCGATAAAATCACGCCGGTGGCTTCTTGAAAGAAGCGAAGCAATTCATCCCTAGCTAAAGTCAAGTCAGGAGAAAGCGTTGAGGGCAATAAGATTTTGTATTCCGTCGCGCTTTGTTCTAGCAAAAGATCGCTTGTTTCTTCTACGTTGATTTGGTGATGGGAATCTTGCGTCGTTGATTCTTTCGGCGTATCCGTCTTGCCTGGATGGCAAGAAGAAACGCCACCTACACCCATCAATAACGCCATGACAAACAGCAATTGTTGTTTCATTCGTTTCATGCTTTTTCTCCTATTCCACCGTTAAAGGATATGTGAGATAGGCTAGGTTCCCGCTCTCATCATTCACGGATACATACATTCGATAAGCACCAGCCTTCGCAATCGTCAATTCTTCGCCCGCCTTCACTGTGGCAATCCACATACCTCTCGCATCATAAACGGTGTAATAAATGGTCAAATCCGTAGTCGCGGTATCGTTATCGGCCACCACTACTTCTAAAGGAGAGAAAGGAGAACCCGCTTTCACCGTTTGACTGGCGTTGCTTCCGGCTTTTAAAGAAATCGTAGGAGCGATGTCGTCTATGACGAGGATCGACTGCGCTAAGTTGCCACTCGCGGAATTCCCTTTGCCATCTGAAGCACTTACGGCAAGGAAATAGATGCCATAATCATTCAAAACAAAGCGATGTTCCGTTGAAAAATCGGAAATTCCATTCAAGGCAACACCGTTTTGATCGGTTAAGGTGACGAAATCGTTTCCATCCGCGCTAGCCTTGGAGGCCGACATCATCAATTCCTGATCGGGGCTTGGAGACAAAATATCGGCAAAATACGGGCGAGTTAAAGTGATGGTCTCGCCAATTTTTCCTATTCCTTCTGGGAAAGTCGCAGAAACCATCGGTTCAACGCGGTCACGCTTGATGGAAGAAGAAAGAACTTGATTGCCAATTTGATAGATTTTGAATGCCTTTTCTGTGGTTAAACCCTGAAATTCTATTCTTAGATTGCAAAGGTCGTGAGAGAAAGGATTCTCGCACGGGATAATGGTATTGCCGATAGACAAAGAATGAGCATCAGATAAATAGGACAAAGAGAAGCGGCGATCTCTCCAGCCATCCGAAAGACGATAGGCCATGCCGTCATTAAGGCGATAAGTGCCATCTTCAAGCAATTCCATCGTGAAGGTATTATTGGGATTGAAATAATCCGAGAGAATGACCTTCATCGAACGGGCTAGACCGCTGGGGAAGAAGAAACGGAAATCAAACGAAGAGAACAACAAACGATTCACAAAATTCAAAGAGGAAGAACCGTCCGTATTTGGCTGATAGGCAAGGTGATCAATTTCAGTGGCGCCCTTAAAATCACCTTGGAAATAGGCAGGCAAATTTAAGACACCGTTATAATTGACGTCCACGATAGGATAAGAGTCGCTTTCAAAAGCAACTGAGGCGTCACTTTTTGTGACAAAACGGAAGCGAATGGTTTTTCCTTCCGTGATGGTGAAAGAATGGGGATTTAAGGGAGAAAATGCCCCATTGTCATACGAAACAAAAGCGTCGGTTTCTTCGTAATTTGGCCCTGCCTCGGAATAAGAAACCGCCATGACCGGTTCTAAAGAATAGGTCGCCCCTTTGAGATAATAAGGAGCGGAAGGCAAGGAAGTCAAAGCGATCTTCGGATGCTCATTCTTTTTGGCCATGAAAGAATAAGAATAAGCACCGGAATAGAACGCATCAGAATAAGAATAAGTCACGATATAGCGCCCAACCACCGAAAGAAGATAGGGCTCAGCAAGCGAAGATAACGTTATTTTTTGTCCTTTGGGATCGGTGATCGTGACATTGACTTTCGCTTTTCCGTTTAACGAGTCGCAGGTATAGTGAGAAAAATCAATGGTTGACCCGGCCTCATGTGTTGGTAAGGGATCGGCTTGGAAGACAATGCCCTCCCTTCCTTTGGTCTCGCAAACGAGGGTCAAATCTTCTATCCCCACATTCCCATAAACATCTTTGGCACGATAGCGAAGCGTATAGATGCCATATTCCGTAGGCGTAAATTTTCCTTCTTCCAGGGGAATCCTTCGTTCTGTGTTGCTGCCAAGATTGTAATAAAGCGCAGTTTCCACTTCTCCAGCCACTGCGGTATCGTCTTTCGCGCTGGCAAGAGGAAGGCGCACGGGAACGCCTAAAACCACTTCGGCTTTTTTCGGTGCATCCACTTCAATCACCGGAGCCAATCTATCCGAATAATAATCCATCGGTAAAAGATCACCATTCTGCCGTCCGGCAATTTGACCGATTTGAATCGGCGCTTTTTCAACGCCATTAAAATTGGACGCTTTTAAGGAAAGAAACACCTCGCCAGTGGTGAATGGCTTCATGGTTTGTTGAAATAGATGGGAATTGTTGGTTTCTCCCACCAAATGAGAGGCAACAATGCCGGCGGTATCCGCGTATATTTTCAAATGATTGTGATCGCTGGTATCGAGACGATAAGTAATGTTGTAATAAGCCCCATTGATGGGATTATTACCATCGATCATCGTACCGCCTATCGTGGAGATTTCATAGGATTCCCCATCGATATCTACCGCTCCTCGTTCGTTAGGCATTAACCCTACGTCGCGGCTGCCGCTTTGTGACAAAGTGATATAAGTTTCAAAATAATAATTGCCTTTGCTATACGTGATATCGAGATAATTCGTCGGATCGTAACAATCTGTTAGACGAACCGTCACGAATTTCACCATCGGTTCATAAACCATCACGTTCCAGGACAGCAAAGAAATCTCATCCTGTTCATATAGATTGATGGGCGAGGCATAAGTAAAGGTATCGCCGTCAACCATAGATAACAGCAGGCCTTGGTTCATGCCTAAGCTTTGGAAATTTGAATTTAACGCGCCGTAATCTATAGAAGAATCGGCGTTACCAAATCCATAAACGGTCTTTT
>CADAUN010000109.1 GCA_902791085.1 uncultured Erysipelotrichaceae bacterium
AGTCAAGCAAAATAGAAAAAGAGCTTGGCACGGTGCAAGCTCTTTTTGGAAAATCCTTAACGATCGCCGAAATCTGAGATTTCTGGAACGTTCACGATGCGCATGAAATTGGTTTTTCCTGCGCCTGTAGGAGTGCCACCAGCAATGATGATGGGGCTCCCCGGTTTGACATTTAAGTCACGAGCAATTTTTAAAGCGATGGCTTCCATTTCTTCGATGAAAACAGGCATTTGAGTCTTGATTAAATGAGCATAAACACCCCATAACCAGCCACTTTCAAGCGCGACTTTACGGTCATTCGTAATGGAGATAATCGGGCAACAAGGACGCGCTTTCGAGATGCGTTTCGAGGAACGGCCGGTCTGCGTGAAATTAAAGATCAATTCAGCGTGGATCAACAACGCCGTGTTCGCGATGGAGTTGGCAATGGCGTCATTATTCGTATGATCGGAAACGTCATACGCTTCTTTGGACATTTGCTCATAGGGAAGTTCGCTTTCCATCGCTTGGGCGATTTTGGCTTGCATTTCGACCGACTCAACGGGGTAAAGACCAGAGGCAGATTCGCCAGAAAGCATGACGCAGTCGCTCGATTCATCGACTGCTGTGGCCACGTCGCTTACTTCGGCTCTAGTGGGTCTAGGATGAGTGGTCATAGAATCTAACATTTGGGTGGCCGTGATGACGGGTTTGCCATACCGACGGCAAAGGTGAATGATCCGGCGTTGTACGAGGGGAACTTGCTCTGGCGGAATCTCGTCTCCCAAATCGCCACGGGCGACCATCACGCCGTCGGCAGCGCTGATGATGCCTTCGATTTTACGGACGCCTTCCGGATTCTCGATCTTCGCAAAGACGGGAATATTCGGCTTTCCGTATTTGGCTAAGACGGCCTTCAAGTCGCGGATGTCTTCCGGACGGCGGACAAAGGAAGCAAAAATGGCATCCATGTCATGTTCGCAACCAAAAGCCAAATCTTTTTCGTCTTGTTCCGAAATGAAAGGCATGGAAAGTTCGTCTTCAGGGATATTCATGCCTTTTTGGTCTTTGATGTAGTGGTCATTTTGGGCTTGGACCACCAATTCCCGTTTCGCTTCGTCTTTGTCGATGACTTTTAATAACAAATTGCCGTCGTCGACTAAGATGGTGTGGCCGATGGCCACGTCGTCATAAATTCCGCGATAGCTGCAAGTAAAGCGTTCGGCAGTGCCTAATACGGATTCCGCAGTGATACGAAGAATTTGGCCTTTTTTAACAATGACCTTTCCTCCTTCCATCATTCCGGTGCGGATTTCTGGTCCTTTGGTATCTAACGCAACAGGAATATAAATCCCGTATTTTGTTTCAAACGAACGAGCAATTTCGACTTTCTTTAATTGCTCTTCATGCGTGCCATGCGAGAAATTAACCCGGATGACATTCATCCCCGCTTGGTAAAGGCGATACATCATCTCTTCGCTGTCGGAAGCAGGTCCAATCGTGCAAACAATTTTTGTCTTTTTTAAAATCGGCATCATAGAAATCCCCCTCTATCGATTAATTATTGATTTGATGGACAACGTTACGCATCGTTTCGTCAAAGCGTTTCTTCATCGCTAAGGCCTCTTGAATTGGGGTGGCGACTAAAGTTGTGCCCCGAATCCCAACTGCTTCGCCGCCTTTTCCTTGCATCAGCAAATCAACGGCAAAAGCACCCATGCGACCGCCTAAAATACGATCATTCGCGCTAGGTGCGCCACCGCGTTGGATGTAGCCAAGAACGGTTGCGCGTGTCGTAAAGCCCGTCTCGGCCTCCACACGTTTGGCAAATTCGTGAATATCAGGATATAGCTATTCAGAAACAACCCTAATCGCACGACGATCCGCATCGTTGGCCTTTAATTTCTTTAAATAGGCAAAAATCTCTTCATCCGCTGGACGAAGTTCCGGCGTGACGATGATTTCTGCGCCAGAGGCGATGCCAGCATATAAGGCCAAATCGCCACAATGGTTGCCCATAACTTCGACAATAGAGCAACGGGAATGCGATTCGGTGGTGTCGCGGATTTTATCCACCGCGTCGATGATGGTATTTAAAGCCGTATCGAAACCGATGGTGAAATCAGTGGACGAAACATCGTTATCAATCGTTCCGGGAAGCGCGATGCAATTGATGCCTAGTTTCGTCAAATCGTAGGCACCGCGATAAGTGCCATCTCCTCCGATGACCACCAACGCTTCAATCCCTTCCTTTTGCAAATTCGTAACAGCTTGCTTTTGCACGTCGAGTTCCTTGAATTCAGGCAATCTTGCCGTCCTTAAAATCGTCCCGCCACGGGAAACGATGTCCGAAACGGAATGACGGTTCATGGCCTCAAAATCTTTTTCGATCAAGCCGCGATAACCGTTATAGATTCCGTAGACTTCAAGCCCATACGAGAGACCAGCGCGCACCACGGCGCGGATCGCTGCGTTCATTCCCGGCGCATCGCCGCCAGAAGTTAAGATACCAATTCGTTTCATACGAGTTCCTTGGGTGAATATATAACCCGTTAAATTATAAACTTCTTGAACATCAAGAAGATAGAAAAAATCTTTTTGATTTGACGAATTTTGGCACGAACTTTCTTCTTTGGAGCAAAAGTCACTCCGTGCGCGTCCCTCTTTTACATGCTACAATGCATAAGATATGAATCTTCCGCAAAGCAATGATCGTTATGAAGTTTGTTTCGAAGGCATCCCTTCTTTTCCGCAAGAAGGGTGGCTATTAGATTATTATGCCCCGATTTTAGGGCTAAAGACCGTTGCAATTTATTTGGCCTTAAGGAATGAGCCGCGCGGCGTTTGGGGAACGCTTGGATCATTCTTCTTGCGTTATCAAGTGACAGAGGGCGAATTTGCCTCTGCCTTGTCGGGACTAGAAGCCATTGGCTTAATCAGGACTTGGCAGAAACAAAATGCGGATGTTAACGATTATGTTTATGCCATTTATTGTCCTAGAAATCCGAAGAGTTTCTTTGGGTCAGAACTTTTATGCGGGACGTTACGCCGCTACGTGGCTCCGCAGCAATTTGACGCTTTGCTTCAAAAATATCAATTGGACCCTTTGCCACAAGAAGGATTTACCGATGTTTCAACCAAATTCTTTGAACATTTTCAAGACGGCGATGCGACGCATTATGTCGCCGTTAAAAATCTGATGGGTGAAAGTGCGCTTACCTTGCGTGTCCTTTTCGATTACGACCGATTCTTTACCGCTTTAAAGCAAGAAGAACCGTTGATTCAGGAAAAAATGTTTAGCCGAGAAGAAAAGGATTTTATTCGTGATTTGGCTGCTCTTTATGCCTATGACGAAGAAAATATGGCCTCTTTGGTGGTTCGCGTTTTGGAGACGGATAAACCTTTTGGCGCCAGATTGAACAAAGATCGGCTCCGTTCTCTTTGCGCACTCTATGAGGAACGACCTTATTTCCATCGCGAAAAAGAAAAACGCGAAACGAGCCATTTGTCAGGCAGAAGTGCCATCGCGGAAGTTGTCCGCGCCATGGAAGAAAAATCCTGTTCGGAATTTCTTTCCGATTTGCAAGGCGGTGGCAAACCCGCCCCAAAAGAAGTACAAATCGCCAATTCTTTAACGCAAGACATGGGGCTAACTTCTGGACAAGCCAATGCGGTGATTTTCTATCTCTTAAAAGTCCGCGAACGCCCGACTTTGACTCCGACAATGGCAACGAATTTGGCGGCTGCCGTTCTCCGGAATGACGCCAAAACGGCATTGGACGCTTTTGATTATTTGATACAAACCTCTCCAGAAAATGCGAAGAAAGAACAGACGAAGAGTCGTGCTAAGCCGTCTGTCGTTCCTCCTTCGCAACCAGCCCTTCCCCCTAAGAAAACTGTTGAAACGGAGGAAGAAGAAGGTGATGAAGATTACGCCGCTTTCTTAGAGAAATTATGAGGAGAAACAAACGATGGATGAATTTCATAAAGCGGTGGTAGAAGAACCGTTAGATGCAGGCGCAGCGCGCGCCAAAGAATCTCTTTTGGCTTCGATACAAAACGATCGGCACATCCAAGAAGAATTAAAACGACTCGGGATTGGGGCAGAAGAGATCCCTTTCTATTTGTCCACGTTGGCGGAATATCAAGAAAATTATGGCGCCTGTGCGAATTGCCACGGATTAGAAGAATGCAAATCCGCTTCGCGTTCCTATCAAATGGTTTTGGAAATTAGCGATGCCGGAAAACTCTCTTATCATTACGAAGAATGCCCTTTTGCCAAAGAAAAACGCCGTTTGATGGAGAATTACCGCTGGCATGATTTTTCGACGGAATGGTTTTCTTTAACGGCCAAAAGCATGCGCGATTTAAAAAGTCGAAAAATCCGGCGCTTAATTATGTCGGCATTGCAAAACCATATGGGCAAGAATTGGGTTTATCTTTATGGCGAAGAAGAAAGTGGAAAAAGCCATGCCCTCGTCGCCCTTTGCAATGATTTCGCCCGTGCTGGGAAAACGATTTCTTTTTTGAATTGCAACCAAGAATTTGACGTCTTGAAGGGGCTTGCCATCAATAATCGCGACCAATTCGAAAGAACGTTAGAAGAAATCCTTTCTTCTGATTTCTTAATCCTTGACGGATTTGGCGATGAATTTAAGTCTGATTATGTGCGGGATCAAATCGTAATGCCTTTGTTAAGCGAACGGGCAAAAAGAGGCACTCCGGTTTTCTTTTCTTCCAATTATTCCTTAGAAGAAATCGAGGTTTTATATCAAACTTCGAAAGCGTCTAATGTCATTGCCAAACGCTTGGTGAAAATCATTCGTAACAAATTAGCGACGCAAGAAGGATTAAATCCTGCTGGCGAATTCCAGGTGGAAAAAGGACTTGAGAATTTGATTCAGAGAAAAGGATAAGCATCAAGTTGCTTTTTTAAAGAAGATAAGGAGCCGCCGCCATCTAACATGATGCCGGCGACTTTTTTAAGGCGCGCCAATGGGAAAGAATGGTTGAGTGCTAAAGCGC
>CADAUN010000110.1 GCA_902791085.1 uncultured Erysipelotrichaceae bacterium
CAATGGAAGAGAATGACATGATCTGGATCATCGCCATAATTGTTGTTCCAATCCAACACGGCTGTTGACTTTTCACTCGCTAGCGCCATGCCACGCATCGTGATGGCAGAGCAAAGATCAATCTCACAAGACGCCACGATGCCGCGGTTGTTTAACTCGGAAAGAAGCACACAAGGGCAAACCCGTAAAATTTGCTCTAATTCATTCCAACAACGGAGCGTGATGGCATCTAAATGATACGTTTTGATGTAATCATCGATAACCACAGCGATTTTTGCCAAAGTTTCTAGTTTTTCTGTTGGGCAAGCAGAGCAATCGGTGTAATTTGCTAGGCGTTCCATTTTGGTTTTCACTTCGTTGTCGAGCGTTCGCTTTTGCACTTTGTCAATCAGTTCAGACAAATCAAAAGATTCGACAGTAATGCCATATTTTTGCAAAGTGATTTCGTCAAAACGCGTGGTTTTAAAAGCCGTGGTTCTCGCCCCAAGACAGCCGATGGTAAAACGTTTCATGCCTTTGACCACGCGGCAAATCGCAGCAAAATCTGTTAAGTTCTTGGCGAAGGCTTCACTTAACGGATGTACCACATGGGGCTTCATCACCGTGAAAGGAATGCCACATTGCGTGAAGACATCCGTCACTGAGAACTTACCGCAGAAGGCATCGCGGCGATGTGCGAAATCCATTTTTCCGATTTCGTCTGGATAAGCTTGAATCAAGATTGGCACGTTCGCATCTTTTAATGCCTCAACCGCGCCATTTTCATCAGCGAAAATCGGTAAGGAAAAGATCACGCCATCGTATTCCCCTTCATGAGACTTTAGCCAATCGTGATAAAGTCGACCTTCGTCACGTGTTTCTACCCCACCAAAACGTGTGGCTTTCTCATCCATCATGAGATAGTCATAACCGGCTTTTTCACAAGCCATAGCCATTTCTTTTCGTGCCTGAAGAATCAATTCTCCTGGCATAAAGGAACGATTGCAGAAGCACAAAGCAAATTTCATTTTTATTTTCTCCCTTGAGAAGCGTTTTCTTAACCTTAAATTCAAGACGCTTAAAAAGAAAGAAACTGAATATGAAAGGATGGACAATGGTTACGATTTTAAGGTAAAAGGGTCGTATTGGCTGAAGTGGGGTCAAAAGCAGTGACATCACTAGATGCCTGCCAGGAAGAAATACTGTATCCTTCGGGAATCGTAGAAGGAGAATAACCGGTGACTGACAAAAAGACGCGATTAAAGGTACGAATGGTATCAAAACCAACCCGATCAGCGATTTCGGTCATGCTTAACGTTCCTTCACGAATGAGAGGCAATGCTTTTTCCACACGGATCGCATTCAAATAAGCAGAGAAAGAAATACCGGCATGTGCCTTAAAATAAGAAGAAAAATAAGCAGGTGTTAAATGCATGAATGTGACGGCATCAGTAAAACGTATCGAGGCGTATTCGGCCTCGATTTTTTCTAACAAGGCAAGGTAACGAACTTCTTTCTGCTTGTTTTCGGGGCGGTTTTCATAGGGAAAACGTCGTAATAATAACAACACGGTTTCGCAAGTCTTCGCTTCCATTAAAGCATGATGAAAATCTTGTTTTTTCCGTGTTTCCTTTGCTAAATAAGCACAAAGCTCTGCGACTTCTTGATTTTGTGGCAAATAAGGGGTCAAAAGACGAACATTCCTTGCTTTTGGAGGCAACAAGGCGCCATCAAAAAAGATTAAATTCAAAATGCTGTCGTGTTCTGCCGAAATCCAATGGATTTGCTGAGGAGCCAAATAGATTGAATCGCCTGGTTGCAACGAAAAACGATTTCCGTCTGCCCAAACTAATGCATTACCTTTTTCGGCATAGATGATTTCGCCATCATAATGCCAGTGAGGCAGATTAGCCGGAGAGAGATACCTAGCAAAGTAGACCTTCCCATTGCCATAATATTTACGAAATTCGTATTTGGCTAGCACAACAATATTGTACTTCGCCTTTGGCCATTGGTTACGAAAATTAAGAATTTATTGTTGCTATATTTGAACGGCATAGAGTCTTGGCTCTGCCGTCCATCTACGTTCTTTCTTGCCGTGCTATAATATATCCAATATTTTTGTAAAAAATATGAGAAAAACGCAAACCCCGTGAACTTTACTTTGACCCTACTTATTAAAGAAGGACAATATGCCAATCAAAACCACTTCAAATACCTCATTTAATCAAACGGAACCGATCATTGAGGCCTTTGCCATTACAAAACGTTACCGCAAGGTCAATGTGATTGACAATGTCTCTCTCCGATTGCTCCCGGGGCAGATTGTGGGTCTGATAGGCCCTAACGGCGCAGGAAAAACCACTTTGCTCCGTCTTTTAAGTGGACTTGTCATCCCGAATTCCGGAAAGGTTTCTTACCATGGGCAGACGAAAGGAAAGACTTTTGAATCTGCCAAGGCAAAAATCAGTGTCACCGTGGATGCGCCTAGCCTCTACCCCATGTTATCGGCAAGAGACAACGTTCGAGCATACGCCCTTGGCAAAGGACTTACGACATCCGACGAGGATATCGGTGTTGCTCTGCGCTCCGTTGGACTTAAAGATGACGCCAAGCGTGTTCGTAGTTTCTCTTTGGGAATGAAACAACGTCTTTCTCTTGCGCTGGCCCTTTCTAATGGAAGCGAGGCAATTCTCCTCGACGAACCATTTAATGGAATCGATCCGATGGGCCTAAGACAGATTGTGGAATTGATTCGTAACATCAATCAAGAGAAGGGGATTGCCTTCCTTATCTCTAGTCACAACCTCCCTGAATTAGAGGGACTTTGTAAGAGTTTCATCTTCTTAGAGGAAGGAAAGATCATGAAATCTCTCTCTAAAGAAGAATTGGAGAAGAAGGAGAAGCGGATCGTCTCTTTTGTCATAAAAGACTTGGAGAAATGCCACAAGCTTTTACACGAAACTCTTCTTCCTTTTGAAGAAAGAGATGGCCGTTTCTATGTTAGTTATGATGGCGATCCTCTCGCTTTCGTCGATTTGTTGAAGCGGAACACCATTGACATCGAAGATCTTTCCATTGAAAGAGAAGGACTGCTTAGCGTGTATTCGGAAAGGAGAGTCTACGATGAATAGCGTGAGGCTTATCTTTTTTTCGTGCGAAAAAAAGTGTGTTTTATTGGGTGGTGTTTGCTGTTTTCGGAGCGCTAGGAATTGTCTTTGCGACTTTGTCCGCTACCATATTTAGAGGCACCGTGGGTCTAAGCCATATGCTCTTGCTTCCTCTTGGAATGCTTCCCTTCTCTAGCGAGAGCGTTTTTTCTTCCGTCTTCATTCCTCCTTTTCCTTTTTTCCTCTTATCAATAGGCTTTGCGTCCGTCTTTTGTGGGGAGGAATATAGGTTAGGTACCATGAAGAGCCAAGTCCTCAGTGGAAGAAGCCGGATCGGTGTCTTTTTCTCTATGCTTCTTGTGGGATTGTTGCTTGCTATGAGCCTTGTCCTCACTTTTCAGGCCTTTGCAACTTTATTTTCTCTTTTTCTTGGAGTGCCTTTCTTCCTAGAGTCTGGGGTTCCTCTCGGATCGGGAGGTGTGCTTAAGGACACGATGGAGGAAGGGATGTACGTTTGGGTCTTCCTTCATAGTTTTGCCATCTTGTTAATTGCCTACCTCTCTTGCTTTGTTGCTTGCTTTGCGATTTGTTCTGCCATGAAAAACGGCTGGGCTGGTGTTGTCTTTGGAGGAATTATCTTTGTCTTTTTGTTCGTCGTCGGCATGATTTTCTTTACCCAAAGCAGTTCAAGCCTTAGTTCCAATGGGCCTAAACCTCTTCCTGCACTGGTGGAGTTATGGTTCCCACATTTCTGGCTTCGTTCCTTCTTCGCGTTATCACAAGGCTGTGTCTATGAGTTCCTTGGCATGGGTAAATATCAAACTC
The DNA here is from genome assembly GCA_902791085.1 of uncultured Erysipelotrichaceae bacterium. Taxonomy (GTDB): domain Bacteria; phylum Bacillota_I; class Bacilli_A; order RFN20; family CAG-826; genus UBA4951. The sequence goes on from CADAUN010000110.1 coordinate 3,915, forward strand.
ACGCGGACTACACCGGGTATTTGACTTTGGCGGCATGTACGGAATCCTTGGCATTACTTGCTGCTTCTCTCCTATTTGGATCCATGATGTTCCGAAAAATCGACCTTCGTTAATTCTTTTAAGGATTGCTTACAAAAGAGGTAAATTGTCCTTTGTAAAGGAGATGTCTTTCTTTATCGAATACTCTATCCTTGAAATACCAATGCTGTGGTAGAAAGGAGCCGTGATTTTTGAATGGATAAGCAAAAAATATTCTCTATGAAGTTTGCAAAAATATACGAACTTCTAGTGAATAAAGCGGAAAGAAAAGGGCGAAGCAAAGACGAAGTTGACCAATTGATTACCTGGCTTTGCGGCTATGATAAGACTGACATTCAAAAACAGATTGAAGCAGATGTCACTTATAAGACTTTCTTTGACGAGTCTCCTGCATGGAATCCAAATAGCAAGAAGATTACGGGCAAAATCTGTGGAGTTCAAATAGAGGACATTGCAGATCCCACCATGTGGCGCATCCGATGCCTTGATAAGCTGGTGGACGAGTTAGCAAAAGGAAAAAGCCTCGCAAGGATTTTTAGCGAAAGAGAAACAAGCCCAAGAGATCAAAAGGAACGAGATAAAGAGTATGTCTTTTCAGCCGTCATTTATGAAAACCAAGAAAATGGAAGTGCCTATATTATCTTTCCATGGAATATCCGTAAGGAATTCGGCCAAGACAGAATCAAAGTTCATGCCGAATTTGATGGGGTTCCCTATGATGGCAGTATTGTCAACATGGGTGTCAAAGACGAAAAAGGCAATGTTTGTTACGTCATCGGCGTTTTGAAATCGATTCGACAAAAAATCGGGAAAAAAGATGGCGATAGGTTCAGGTCAAAATCACAAAAATAGAATGATTTTTTGTGCAAAAAAGCAAAAAGATGCGGGGAAACGCGCCTCTTTTTACGAAGAGTAAATTAAGCTACGACAGGCAACCAGCCTACTTCTCATGGTTTTCCTGTTATAAGTGATATAACATTTATATAACACTTATGATTGTTTATCACGAATCTGTTCGTACTTTTTT
>CADAUN010000111.1 GCA_902791085.1 uncultured Erysipelotrichaceae bacterium
GGATGCCTTTTTCATACGCCGCCGCCGAACCCCCTCGGGGGTTCATCCCTGGGCTGGTTCCTTGGCTATCGATTTTGTTTCACATCACCTGAAATAGAACACATGTCAGAACGGCAAAACAAACAAGAAAATCGCTGATTCACTAAGGATTATTGATTTACAAGGTCGTTTAAATTTTAATTAATATATAAATGACCCCGAAAGGAACATGCTTTATGGAATACATCGAATCAAATAAGGTAGAACTCAAAGAAATGATGACGGATGAAATCAAGAAGGAGATTCTTGCTTTCCTAAACACCGAGGGCGGAACCATTTACGTTGGAGTGAAAGATGACAGCATTGTAGTCCCGTATGAAGATCCCAAGGAAAGAGATGAGATGGATGTTAGGATCTCCAATTGGATAAGGGATGTCTTCTACCCCAATGTCTCCAGTCTGCTTAGATATCACTTCAATGAGGATGGTGTCTTCGTCATCGAGGTCAACCAAGGAATTGAAAAGCCATACTATCTCAAGGAGAAAGGACCAAAACCAAGCGGTGTATATGTCCGCATCGGAACGACATCAAGAATGGCGACCGAGAGCGAAATCCTACTAATGCTTTTGGATTCCAAAAAATATAGTTATGAAGAGGATGTTTCTGATGAGCAGAACCTGACATTCCACTTCTTCAACGACATCTGCGATGAGAACCACATTTCCCACGAAGAAAGAAATCTTCGTTCTCTCAGAATGATTGACAAGGACGGAAAATACACGAACCTCGGATTTATGATGTCGGATCAATCCGATATCGTTGTCAAGTTCGCAAAATACGATAAGAACCTGAATTTCATCGTAAAGAAGGAATTCAAAGGATCATTGCTAAAATGCCTGGAGAGCACTTTGGACAATGCCGCGAATTTCAATGACGTGTCTGCCATCATCTCCTCGGATTCGTGGCAGCGGAAAGAGACCGTTTCCTATCCCGGTTCCTCACTCCGTGAGGCCATACTCAACGCTTTCTGCCATAGCAATTACTTCATTCGCTCGAACATCAAAATCGAATTCTTCGACGACAGGGTCAAGATAACCAATCCCGGAGGAATCTATCAGGCTACTTTGGAGCAGATCATGTCCGGTGTCCAGACTTACCGAAACCCTGGACTGGTCAACATTCTCAGCAAGCTGCATTATATCGAGAATTTCGGCACAGGCATCCCAAGAATCCTTCAGGCGTATGAGGGTTCGGACAAGCAACCTGTTTTCAATCCAAGTGGCAATTTCTTCATGCTGACTCTGCCGAATCAAAACTATGCTGACCCTGTAAATGACCCTGTAAATGACCCTGTAAATGACCCTGTAAAAATCAAGGACAACAGACTCGGAGATTTGGAACTGATTATCTTACGAACAATACAGCAAAACCCAGGAATCAACACAAGAAATCTACTTAAGCTAATCAACGAAAAGCAGCCGGAAATAACGTTGGACACATTGAAGAACAACATAAAAAGAAAATTGCAGGATTATATCGAATTCAGAGGCTCTCAGAAGAAAGGCGGCTATTTCATCAAGGAAAGAAACCAATGATCTGACTGCTGTTTGCCGAAGGACTTCATATGTTCACGCTTGCCTTTCCTAGTCACTAGATATATTGACAGCGAATACTAGCGATTCAAACGAGAAACCAAAAGTATTCATTCCCATGAATAAACTTTCCGGAATGTCGCCTAAGGCAGAAACGACAATCGATAGGTCAACAAAGTAACGCGCATTGCCGGTGCGTATTGCGGTTTTGCTTCTTAAATTCGGATTCCACGCTTTGAGTTCTTCCACGGCATAGTGTCTTTGTAAGGCCAAAAGATATTTATGCAACGTCTCTTTATCAATCGAATCTCCGCTTTCACTTAGGTCTTGCATGGTTTTGGTATCGGGGGCTTGTGAACCAACCAATCGTGAATAAGAACGGAGCAATTTTCTAGCTCGACTCACATTTCTTTTGATCGGCACGTCCTTTAGTTTCCCCGAAATCGCCTTTTCGATCACCGATTCGACAAATGCGTCGTTGAGTCCGTTCGTGGTTCAATCCTCCGGCCAAATGATGGCACAGAGGGGAATTGGGTGGAAACAAATCACTGGATAACTACATCGTCTTTTCTTCTCATCGCTTCTTCGCTAGAATAAAGGCACAATGTTGAGAAAATGGAATTTTGCAATTCTAATCGGAATTGCGTTATTGGGCATTCTGCTTGGTTCTTTTTATGATTTGTCATTGGCGCAAGCGCTTTACCACGAACGAAATGGTTTTGGCGTCTTTGTTGCCTCGCTTGGTGAATTGCCGGCCTATGGAGGTGCTGGATTCTTGGCTGGTGCCTTACTTTTCCTTTCCATCCATCGCTATCCAAAATGGTGGCAACGAGCTTTGCTTTATGTTTCAGCCGCCTTGCTATATGGCTTAGGAACGTATTTCCAAACGCTGACTTTCTTATCCGTAAATGCCTATAACATGCCAGGTCATTGGGAAATTGGCTTACCAATCTGTGGAGGTTTGGTGTTACTTTTCGGTGTTGGTGGATTCTTTTTTGCCAAACACTCTGATCAGCAGCACTTGTTACGCGTGATTATCACAATGGCCGCCGTTGTCATCGTTTCGGCATTGTTATTCGAAGGCATCAAACGAATCAGCCCGCGTCCCCGTTATCGTTGGTTAATCGGGGAATCATCTCTAACATACGAGTCTTCTCTAGGATATTTCACTCCTTGGTGGCAAAATGCAAAAGCGTTGCGTGATGCCGTCTTATTAAAAGATCCCGGATTAAAAGAAGAATTTAAATCCTTCCCTTCTGGTCACACTTCCAACGCGATGGCTTGCGTCATGATGTTGTCTTATTTACCAGTATGGAAGAGCAGTTTGAAGAAATGGCAAAATCTTTTTTGCTACATCGGCTTTGCTTATGGCGTGTTAGTCGCTTTCACACGGATGTTAATCGGCGCCCACTTCTTAAGCGATGTTTCTTGGGGTGCCGCTTTGTCGTTGTTGTGTTTCTATCTAGGTGATTTCGTGCTCACACAATGGGGAAAGCACGAAAAAACGGCATAAAGACGTAAAAGTTTTATTGTTAGGGAGTCGCAAGATTCCCTATTTTTGTTTTAACGCTTCTAAAACGCGTTCTAAGCGCGATGGAAGGGGCGCATGGAATCTCTTGCCAGCAAGGCTAGGATATGCCGTTAAAGACCCTGGGAGAGTCGTAACCTCACAATGCAGGAACGAATCATAGATGCCAAGTTTTGCCGCCTCTAGCACTTGTTCTTTTGAAGCGTAGACGAAATCGCCGACGATGGGATGGCCAATGGATGCAAGATGGACTCTAATTTGATGGTTACGGCCCGTATGAGGAATGCAACGTACTAAAGTGTAGCCATCATACCTCTCTAATACCGAATAAGAGGTACAAGAAGGTTTGCCATTTGGCTCCACCGTCACTTTTCCTGAAATGATGTCCTTATGCAGAGGATGATTAATTTCACCTTTTGATTCATTCATGTTGCCGTAAACAAGGGCTAAATATTCTTTATGGATGGTGCGATCTTCCCAAGCCTTCGTTAATGCGGCGCGAAAGGAAGAGTCACAACCAAACAAAACGACTCCAGAAGTATTGCGATCAAGACGGTTAATCGGAGAAGGAAGTTCTTCTCCTTTTTCTTTGGCGGCACGGCGCAAATATGAACTCAAGGATTGTCCATCTTCTTTACCGACCGTAAGGAGGCCTTTTGGCTTGTTGCAAACAATCAAGTGCTCGTCTTGATAAAGAATCAGGGAATTAACGTTCTCATGCGTCACAATAGGGAAGTAATCGAAATGTAGAAGATTGGGTTCTTCATCTTCAATTTCAATCATTTCTCCTTCTGCCAAAGCATCGGAGAGTTTAATCGGACGTCCATGCCAAAGAATACGCCCCTCATCAAAAAGAAGAACCAAGTAGCCGCCAGGAACACGAGGGTATGACTTTTGAAGATCATGGAAGACCGATAGGTCATATCGAATGGAGTGCAAAAACATCAGGAATAATTTAGAGGGTTAAGAACGAAAGTAAAAGCAAAAGATAGAGCAAGAAGAAGAACGGAAAATGCGAATGTAGAAAACGATTAGAAATGCATGACGGACAGAAACTAGATTAAGCATATAAAAATCAGTCAATTTATTAAGCCAACGGCAAAAGTAAAAGACGGAACCCCCATAAAGACCAGAAGACTAGAGGATAAAAAATCAGCGGAAAACAGCTAAGGACAAGTAGAAAAAATCAAAGATCCAAAAACGATTTTTATAAAAAAGGAAGAACAACAAGACAAGTTTAAGAATAAATTGACTAATTATAATTTCTCAATTGCTTTACGAATCGAATCATCTCCATCAAGATCCAAATCAAAGAGATCATCATCGTCTTCAGGGCGAGAAGCCTTTTTGACAATCGAAGCTGGAGCAGATCTTTTTACTTTTACTTCAAAGGGAAGACCCTTCTCTCGGACAATCATTTTCAAATAAATCGTGATGGCAGCAGACATTGAAAGCCCAAGCTCATCAATTACCTTTTCAGCATCCTTTTTTAGCGATGCGTCAACCCGTAAATTCATCGTAGTTTTCGGCATAGTCAAGATCTTCCTTAAGATATCTTTGTAACGCAATTGTAACGCAAAACGCGTTACATGTTAATAAAGGGTATAAAAATGTAATTTCTAGCACTCTATATAATTTAGTGCTAATTAAGATAATATCTAATGAAAATAGGTTTTATCACACTTTTTCTTACCTAATAATTAGGCTAGATTAGTTTATTACATTGTATAAAAACGAACGTTTCTTCCTTTGAAAGTCGTTTTCATGGCTTTTTTCACATCGTTTTGGATGGTGGTGTCGATGAGACTTTAAAACCTTTTCTGAGGTCATCTATAAATCTGGCTTCGTTC
>CADAUN010000112.1 GCA_902791085.1 uncultured Erysipelotrichaceae bacterium
CCATCAGAGGCAAAAAGATTGTTAAACGATATTACATTCACACATTGATAACTATGAATGCACTTGACATCATATGTACCTCTCTCGGAGGTGAAAATCATGGGATTCAGAGAAGACGTCAAAAAGATCAAGACACTCACAGATGAGAACCGTCTTGCGATCATGCTTGCGCTCCAGCATGGAGAGAAGTGTGGATGTGATCTGCTTAGGGAACTGAATATCACGCAGCCGACTCTTTCACATCACATGAAAATTCTTGCAGACAGCGGCCTTGTTGATTACTACAAAGAGGGAAAATGGATGCATTACTCCATCTCCGCAGACGGTGTCAAAGATTTCCGGGAAATGATAGGTTCCTACGTAAGATGCGACTGTGAAACAGACGGCAGTGTATTCTGCGAATGTAAAGGAAAGAAGTAATCGATATCTGTCATTCATAGGCAGTCCTTTGGGATTGCCTATATAAAGCCCTTAAGTATAGATACATTTCAATGTGTCAAATTAACGGAGGCGAAGTCATGAGCAACCAAAGCAAAGGCATAAATACATTTCAGCGATTTCTTTCGGTATGGGTACTGCTCTGCATGGCTATAGGAGTGCACTAGTCAAGAAAAAGCAGACACTTCAGGCATGCATATCAGTCACTTGCCGCCGCTCTCGCCGACAATGGCCGGCAGTTTCGGTTTCCAGTGCCTCTCCTTTATTGACAGGGGTAAGGCAGCCGAGGGCATAGGACGGCCTTGCCTTGTTGAAGAAATCGATATATTCCCTGGCCGCCTCCTCTTTGGCGATTTCGTGTGCGAACACCCGCCTTCCGATGCCCACCCTTTCGTTTGGCGTGTGGAACATTTGATTTCCCCCTTGCGCAACGATCGCACTTTACGTGACCCCGGAATGACACGGCGCTGTCTCCATAAAGTTTTGGCGTGTCTACATTTAGGCTATCAGCGCGTTTTTCGTTCGAAGAATTATTCAAAACACCGAATCTGATTTATTCAAAACACCGAATTTGACTCATTCAAAACACCGAATCAAGGGGAATAATCACAATGAAAAAATATTATCAACGATTAATTGATAAACAACTTGAGAGAAAATTACACTCCATTGGATGCATCTTGGTCAGCGGGCCGAAGTTTTGCGGCAAGACAACCACCTGTGAAAGGTTTGCCAAGTCTGAAACGAAATTAATAACTACTAACGCAATACGTTTAGGCAGGGCTGATCCACAATCTTGTTTGATTGGAGAAGAGCCCCACTTAATCGACGAATGGCAAAAAGTTCCGGAACTTTGGAATCTAATCAAATGTGACTTAGATGATGACTATCAATTCGGAAAATATATCATTACCGGAAGTACCACTCCGGTAGATACAAAAGAAATTCAGCATTCTGGTGCAATTCCTTCGGTTGCATTCGAAGCAGAAAAACAGGCAAATCCCTAACCCGATCAATCGCAATTTGCTTGGGTTCACATCAAATATGCGAAATTCTCCTACGCCTGCCGTTCTTTATGCGCGTTATTCATGCATTGGCAGTCACTCCAAAAGGCACATTCAAGCTTTCCCTGCTTAAATCTGCAAGGTGAAAAACGACCACACCATGATATAATTACGTTATAAAAAGCAAGCATGCTTGCTTAAATTGAAGTAATAATGATGGGGTTCTAGGTATGGAAATCGCACGAGACCTTTATTTGGAGAAGCTGAAGAAGTCAATCGGAAACGGGATGGCGAAGGTTATCACTGGACCGAGGAGGTGCGGAAAATCTTACCTTCTCTTCCATCTCTTCCGGAATTACCTTAAACGAAGCGGGGTGGACGATGACCATATCATTGAGCTGAAGCTCGACGATACAAGAAACGCTCCCTACAGGAACGCACTTCGATTCGCCGAATACTTCAGGAGCAAAAGAAAGGAAGATGGGTCGCAGTATTTCTTCCTTATCGATGAGGTCCAGTACGTCCTCCCCATTCAGAACCCGTACATCCCCGATCAGGAGATCACTTTCTACGACGCCCTGAATGAGTTTCTTCACTATGGTGATACCGAAGTGTTCGTCACCGGAAGCAATTCGAAATTCCTCAGCAGCGACATCGCAACGGAGTTCCGGGGAAGGGGATGGCAGATTGACATGCACCCTTTCTCCTTCTCAGAATTCCTCCAGGCGAAAGATGACAGATCCAACCTATTGGCGCTTTGGGATGAGTATTGGCGTTTTGGGGGCCTCCCTGATGCCGTTTTAGCTCCGGACGAGGAGGCGAAAATTGCCTATCTCCGTTCGACCTTCAACGTCACTTATTTACGCGACATCATCGACCGATATCACCTCCGAAAGAATACCGCCATCGGCGACGTCGTGAAGGTTCTCGCCTCTTCCGTGGGCTCACCTATGAGTTTTAACAAGATCAGCAACACATTTCAGTCCGCCGAAAAAGTAGCTATCTCCCCCGCCACCGTTAAACTCTACGTCAGTTATATGGAGGATGCTTTCCTCGTTTCGAAAGCCCAGCCTGCCACGATTAAGGGAAGGAAGTTTATCGGCGCGCCGGCGAAATTCTACTTCGACGATCTCGGAATCCGCTACGCCGCCACGGGCTTCAAGGGCAACGATCAAGAGCCGCATTATATGGAGAACATCATCTACAACGAACTGATTTCCAGAGGGTATCTTGTCAGCACGGGCAAGCTTAACGTCAACGAGCGGAGCGGAGGAAAGCAGGAGAACAGGCAATACGAGATTGATTTCGTCTGCGAGAAAGATGGGGAGAGAATCTACATTCAGTCAGCTTTCTACATTCCCGACGCCGACAAGATGGCCCAAGAGAAAAAGCCTCTTCTCCTGGTCAAAGACTCCTTCCGGAAAGTCCTCATCTCCAAATATTTCTCCGGAGCAACGTTCGACAACGACGGAATCCTCCAACTCGGTCTTTTCGATTTCCTGACGGAGCCCGGACTTCTGTGCAGATAACGGCTGCGTCAAGAAACGCAAGCACGCTTGCTTATTTTGAAGTAAGTATGCCCGTAGGAAACGCATGGGAAATCACAGTTTTTCCTCGCCGCTCGATGACATCAAGAAGAAACAGCGACACCCCTGGATAGATTTTCTGCGTGTCATCGACCGTGATCGGGAAACGGCTCTCGATCGGAGAAGTGAAGTGCTATCAATAAAGTAGACATGGACAGGACGATATTAGTCACGCTATCGTTAACATACACACGCCACCCCATGGGGTGGACGGCGGGGAAGGAAATGATAGGAAAATGGGCCTGGGCATGTCCAACCCATGGAGTTTGTCACACCGTTGCTGTCATCTAACATTAAAGTGAAAACGGGAACGCGCTCCCTGTTTCACCTTAGGAGGCTTCGCAATGTATTATCCAAGGACGGCAGAAAAAGAACTTAAAGAATTGGGGAAATATTTTCCCTGCATCACGATTTATGGGCCAAGGCAAGTTGGCAAATCGACGTTGGTTCGTCATGCCTTTGGAGATCGTTTTACAACTGTTTCTTTAGACGATTTTGAGAATCTAGCGCTTGCACTAAACAATCCGAAGCTATTTTTGGATTCTAATCCATGCCCTGTCATTATCGATGAGATCCAAAGGGCTCCTATTTTGCTCATGGAAATCAAAAGAAGAATTGATTTAGAAAGGGAGAAGTGGCTTGATAAGGACGAACCCAATCAGCTCCTTTACGTTCTGACCGTGTCGAATCAATATGAACTTCGGCATGGGGTCTCGGAATCTTTGGCTGGGCGCACTGCGGTTTTTCATTTCAATTCTTTTTCGTTGGCCGAAAAAAGGCAAATTGCAGGCGAGCTTTTTAATCCGGACATCGCTGATCTGTATCAAAAGGAACGTCGGTTAAAGCTCAATCCGCTGAATCGGAACGATGTGTTTAAAGAGATATTCCAAGGCGGTATGCCTTCGATAGTCGCCGGAGGAATGCCTAGAGACATGTTTTTTAAATCCTACGTTGACACGTATATCGAAAAAGATGTGAGAAGGCTAATCTCTACGGACAGCCTTATTCTCTTTCGTTCCTTCCTGTCTTTCGTGGCACTGCGTACCGCGCAAGAGGTCCATTACGACGAGATTGCCAATTCTGTTGGTATCGATGTGAAAACGGTCAAGAAATGGCTATCCATTTTGGAGTGCTCTGGAATCATTGTGTTCTTGCAGCCTTATATGGCTAATATCTCTAACAGAATCATCAAGGCCCCCAAACTTTATTTCATGGATACGGGCCTAGCTTCATACCTCTGCGGTTGGCAGGATGAAAATATGCTTGAAAAAGGGGTGATGGCCGGCGCCTTTTATGAGACCTTCGTTGTCAGCGAGTTGATAAAAAACTTAACCTTCCGGGGAAAAGAATGGAATGGGACGCTTTATTACTATCGCGATACCAATCAAAAAGAGGTTGATCTTCTCTTCGTAAGCGGACAGGCGATCTATCCAATAGAGATCAAAAAGGGAATTTCGCCTTCTAAGCCGACCAAGAACTTTTCGGTGCTGACAAAGTATGGGCTCCCTATTAAAACGGGTTTGGTGATTGATAGTTGCGATGCCATTCGTCCGATTAATGAAGAGGCATATTCCGTTCCTGTTGCGCTCATTGAGTGATGGACGACGTGGCGGAATGGCAAACGCGATAGACTTAGGATCTATTGGGACTCCCATGCAGGTTCAAGTCCTGTTGCCCGCACCATTGAAAACGAAAGCCTCCGATATACGGAAGAACGAACCGGAGGTTTTTTATTGCCTCATTCGATATTTTGTTTCTCTTCCTTTTATGAATTAACCGCAAATATTGGAAACAAAATGCCACAAAAGTTGGAAACAAAATGCCACAAAAGTTGGAAACAAATGTTAACATTGTTATCATATTAACGAGGTGATACATATGAAATACAAAGCAAGAATTGCAGATAG
>CADAUN010000113.1:0-4905 GCA_902791085.1 uncultured Erysipelotrichaceae bacterium
GTTGGCTATGATTCTGACGCCAATATGTTGATTTCTCAATTTGCTCAACGGGGGATTGCTTATACGACGAACGACAACATCAACACATCGGAAGACCATTTCAAATTCGTGAATCCGGAAGCCAAAGCGTTTGTGACAGATGTCGTTAACAAAGTCCGCAATGGGCTTCTGATTACCAAAGGCACCTTAGGCGGTTCGAAATATACGAACGAATATTTTACGGCATCGAAATGTGCGATGACTATCGGTTCTACTGGTGGCTCCTCTTATAACGTTTCTGCGAATTTCCCGGTTCGTTTGGCTCCGGTTCCTTATTCTGGTGACGCCCCAAAATATATCCAGCAAGGGCCATCCATTGCGTTCTTCAATAACGGCGATCCTTATATTCATAAGGGCGCTTGGCTGTTCTATAAATATTTATCCGATCCGGTAAATAATGCCACTTTAGCGTTAGAAAACTCATATGATCCCGTTCGCAATTCTTCTTTCCAAACCAAAGCATACGAAGAATGGATTTCGAAACACGCGATGGATTTGAAATATGACATTCCTTATCACACGAAAGATTTACGGCAATATTACATGCTAAGCCCTGTTTTTGTGGGATCTGACGAAGCCCGTTCTCAAATGGAATTATTGATTGGGAACGTAGTGAATTCCAAAATGACCGTGGATGATGCCTTCAATACGGCAATGAATGCTTGCGTTGCAGCTGCGTAAGGAGGGTGAAGAATGAAAAAAACATTACGAAATTGGGTTCTTCCTTTGGCCGCCATCCTTTTGCTTGCTTCTTGCGGAGAAAAGAAAGAAGTGGAGAAGGCAACCATATTGAATGCTGCCAAAGACAGCGTTTATGGGCAAATCACCGACTTCAATTTGGATTTAACGAAAGAATACGATGTCGGTGAGGTCCTCCGTTTCAAAGTCACTCCCTATGCCGATTTCTTCTTAAAAACGGTAACTGTGAATGGAGAGGCTGCTACACAAGAGGACAATGGATTTTATTCTTATGCTCTAAAAGCGGGACAAAACCGCGTGATGGCGACTTATGACATTGATCCAAGTGTTGATGTGGTGAGCGAATTCAAATTGAACATTCCTGACGATGTCTTCCAAAAAGCGATGGAAACGCCGACTGGCGCCAGCGATGATTTCTATGACTTCCGGAAAGACGGCATTGAACAAGCCAACATGAATGGATTCCTCAATTATGTGGATGGCGACACGACACATGTCGAGACGTTGAATTATGGCTATACCGTCAAATTACGTTATCTAGGGATCGATACCCCAGAATCTACTTCTGAAATTGAAGAATGGGGCAAGAGTGCTTCTCTCTATAACCAATCACTTTGGAAGAACGCGAAGAAAGTCATCTTAGAATCGCAAGGATGGGCTTTTGCCGCCGACTATACTGTCGGTTCTGCCGAATGGGAGGCCATCGATAAACGGGCCACTGCAGACGGCAATCAACGTTCTTTGGCTTATATCTGGTATGCCACAAAGGACAATCCGGAAAAAGCGGATTTCCGTTGCTTGAATTTGGAAATGGTCTATGCCGGTTTTTCTCAAGGCATCGGCTCTTTGGCGACCATGGGAAAGAGTTTCTATTTGGCATTCGACAAAGCGAATCTTTCTGCCCAAGCCAACCTTCGTGGACAATTCTCCGGCAAAAAAGATCCTAATTATTACTATGGCAAACCCAAAGATTTGACATTAAAAGAACTTTATTTAAGTGGTGGAATTCAATCCACCTATGTGGATCAAAAGACGTTATACCGCATCAATGGTTATGTGACACGTAAAATTGCCGGGGCCTTCTATTTCCAAGACCAAGCTTCTTATAAACGAGGGGCAGATAACGCTTTGCCCGTCGCTTATGGCATGTATGTCTTTACCTACGCCCAAACGGACATTCAACCGGGCGACTATGTATCGGTGATTGGAGCCTTATCCGTTTATGGTGGCTCTCTTCAAATGCAAGGCATTTCATACAATACCATTAATCCGGATCCCAATCGTGACACGATGATTTTGGAAAGCGGGAACACCATTGTCCCCATTGAAATGACGGCCGCCGAATTTAATACCTCAAAGGCCTATGACAATGTTTTGGTGGCGATTACGGACGATTTATATTGCTATGCCGACGAGACATTCACTGAAGGCGGCATTGAAGAAATTAACCGTTATAACGAACATTATCCTTTCTATAACTCCAGCAACAAATTGATCTTCTTTGCCCATGCGGGAAGCAAAACGGGCAAGTCTCTTCGCGTGATCGAGGATGAAAACATCCTTTGCAGCTACCGCACGGAGATTTCTCGTTCCTACAAATTCTTTACGGGCGGCACGAATTATTACAATCCAAAAGGTGCCCAATATGTGGTGGAAGGAAAGGTTTTGACGCCAGAAACTGCCACGACCGATGAAGAAAAAGAAATTGCTTCCTCTTTAATCGTGACCGTCTATAAGCCAAAAATCATTCATTTTACTGGCATTAGCCAATATTATGTTTCGACTTCGGGAAAAACAACGACGTATCAATTGGTCATCGCCAATTCCGGTGATATCCAAATCAAAGGAGTCTACGAGGCATGAAAAAGTGCGAGAGCCCAATCAAACCTTCTTTTTGCGAGAATGACCATGAAACCTTTTTACATGGCGAAACGGTCTGTCCCCATTGTGGGGCTCCGCTTTCCATGACTCCACCGCAAAATGAAGATGAGATTAGCCTATACTCTCGCGAAGCCCATAACCGCGACATCGATGGCTATAACCGCACCCAAAATGCTTTATGTTATTTGGTGATTGGGGGCATCATCTTTGTTATCGGTGCGCTCTTTGTTTTCCTTTCTTTAGAAAAGAAATACAACAAGATTGTCGGCATTAATCCTGCATCCTTCCCTTTCGTCATCGCCATGCTTTGCTTGGCGACAGGTCTCGTCTTATTGACGTTAGGTACCATCTTTCTTCTCAAAGCAAGACGAATTCGCTCTTACGCACGTCAAGAAATTGAATGGTTAGCGTCATATCGCTGTCAAAATGGCAAATCTTCGTGATTGCCATTTTTCTTTTTAGGAAAAGATTTTATAATGAAAGGCTCAGTGCATGAGCCTTTCGAAAGGAGAATCATGAAAAAGAAATTCATTCCGCTAGTCATTGCCGTTGCCACATTGATGGCTTCTTGCAATCACCCTTCTTCGCCTACCACGTCCTCAAGTATCGGCACTGGAACGTCGCAAGTGGCCAAATACACCGTTACGGCCAACTCATCAGAAGACTTTGAAGTGACGGGACTAGAAAAAGATGGATACGCTGAAGGTGCTACCGTTACATTCCGCGTTAACGTGAAAAACGCATTAAAAGAAGTGGAACGCGTCATTGTCGATAAAAAGGCATTAACTCCCGCTGAGGATGGAACCTATTCCTTCACTATGGGAGCTGCCAATGTGGTTATCAACATCACCCTTAAAGACAAAGAAGGGGTGAAGACCGTATCGTTAGAATTAAGCAACAACAATCCTGGCACTGGTGATGAAGTCACTGTTACCATGAAATTAGATGGCATTGCGGTGACGGAAGACGTCACTCTCGAAGCAACTAAAGGTGCTGATTTAGTTCAAATCAATGGTGTTGTCGTCAAATGCTTAACGGCAGGAGAAGTCACTATCAAAGCATCGGCAACAGTAGATGGAATTGCCTATGAGAAAACGATTGATTTCACCATTGTCGAAGGGGTGAAATTAGTCACGATTGCCTCCATCTTGCAAACTCCTGCAACTTATTCAAAGCAACAAGCTACCTATGCCGAACGTGTCGCCATTGAAGGCCGCGTGGTTAACATCAATTACAACGGACCTGTCATTTATGATGGTACGGGTGTGATTAATGCTTATACCAAACAGCTCACCAAAGATTATCCGGATCTTAATTTGCAAGTTGGTGACTATGTCCGCGTGAGTGGTACCCCGACTCGCTATAAAGCGTCGGATACTGATGAAAGAGGATGGCAATTCACTTGCTATAACACAGCCGAAAAGAAACTCGACGTTTCTTTCCAAAAACTTTCCACGCATGAAGAAATTGCTTTGCCCGAATTGACGGACGATGATTTTACCGCGGAAGACTTAACGGCTTATCAGACCTCTGCCACCGGAGAAGTCCGTTATGTTCAATTTACTGCCAAAGCTTCCATCAGCGGAACTCATGTAAACCTTCTTTTGAAGCAAGCCGGCGGCAATTATTTGAATAGCCGATCGATTTCTTATTACAACAACGGCGTCACCTTAACGGATGGAGCTCTCTATCGCATGAAAGCGTTCCTTTCCGACTTACAACAAGGCAAATATCTCGTTGCTTATGTGATTAATGAAACCGTCGAACGTATCTACGATGCTGCTACGGCAGTTACCATCAGCGGACCAACGCTTTTGCTTCTTGCCAATACCGACGGCATCCAGTTAAGCGCAACGGTGTCTCCTGACACGGCCAATCCGAAAGTGACTTGGTCTTCATTAAACGAAGACATCGCCACTGTGGATGAAAATGGATTGGTAAAACCGGTCAAAGCTGGCGAGGCCACCATCAAAGCCGCTGCTAGTGACACAGTCTATGGAACTTATGTTGTGAAAGTGAGCGAGAAGGCTGTTGCTGCAACCGCAGTGGCAATGAGTCAAGCGACCGCGAACTTAAAACTTCGTGAGACTCTTACTTTAACTGCCACCCCAACTCCAGAAGACACAACGGATATCTTAGAATGGTCTTCGGAAAATCCCGCCATCGCCTCGGTCGATGAAAATGGTGTTGTCACTGGCGTCAGTGCAGGAACAGTCAATATCAAAGCCACCTATGGTTCTGTCAATGCTGTCTGTGCCGTTACGGTGATCAACCAATATGGCACTT
>CADAUN010000113.1:4975-6323 GCA_902791085.1 uncultured Erysipelotrichaceae bacterium
TTGTCACTGGCGTCAGTGCAGGAACAGTCAATATCAAAGCCACCTATGGTTCTGTCAATGCTGTCTGTGCCGTTACGGTGATCAACCAATATGGCACTTTGGACGCTCCGGTAGACGTCAAAGGCGCGCTTCAAGTTGGGACTGACGAATGCAAGACGGACAAGGCTTATTCGAGCAAGGAAGTCTATGTGATTGGGAAAGTCGTGACTCCTGGCACCTATAGCGAACAGAACAAAAACTATACTGGTATGGTTTTGCAAAGCCTGGAAGATCCTAACGTCACATTGACAGTATATCGTGTTTTAGCTGGTGAAGGTGTCGATGCGCCTGAAGCAAATGACATTGTTAAAGTCCATGGCTATATGCAAAAATACAACTCGAATTTACAGATGTCTTATAAAGATAAGAGCACACCTACCATCTATGCGAATGAGAATGGTTCTTCTAATGTAACTTCTAGCGGAGAACACGTTACCTTTAACGGCCTTCCAACAGAAGCAGTTGCTAATGGCACCAGCGTGTCTTTCACAGTAACAGTTGAAAGCGGCTATATCCTCGATAACGTTAGCGTGAACAAAACTAAACTGGATCCAGATTCTGAAGGCAAATACACTTTCACTGTTTCTGGCGATATGGCAGTTGAGGCACTGACCCATAAAGAGGGAGAAGTGGCTGCCAGTGAGTACACGTATACAACAATCGCACAGTGGGGATGGACCAGAGTTCAAGGAAAACAAGAGTCAACCACAGCTGATGGTGTTGTTTTAAAACAAACAAACGGCTCGTTCGTTGATGAGGCACGTATTTATAAAAGCTCAACATTCACCATCTCGTTAAGCGATGCTGCAAAGAAGATTTATAAAGTTGAATTTACTTGCACCAAGCCTAATGCCGAAAAGGAAGGTCCAGGTGGTTTTTCTTTAAAAAAAGGTGAAGTCGGCGCTTACACCTATAGTGGCTTCAAAGGAACTTGGGCAGCAGATGAGGGAGCAGCAAGCGTTTCATTGGTTGCTTCGGGAGCCCAAGTCCGTATTACTTCCATTACAATCACGGTAAAATAATCATCATCTTGAGGGTGCCTTACGGGCGCCCTTTTCTTTATGCCTAAAAAAGGTTACGTCTATAGCAAAAAGATTTGATAAAAACGAGAGCTGTCTTTATCGCAAATTGAACTTAAATTCAAAAACAAAGCGAAAAAAGTAAAATGAGAAGCGTGAAGGTATAAAAACTATTTTTGCCCATCGTCTTTCCATGGCTTGACGTCTTTCACCGCATCCGATGGATAAATGCGTTGATCGTTATGATCGGTATCTAGCAACACATATCGATCATTGCCCATGCCTAATTC
>CADAUN010000114.1:0-385 GCA_902791085.1 uncultured Erysipelotrichaceae bacterium
CACACCACCGATCGGCTTGGCGAACTGGTTTGCTCTAATTCGTTGAAATCAAAGCAATTGAGCAATGCTTGTGGTTTATTAAAAGAAGAAATGCGTCAAATGGATTCTTTGACGATGAAAGCGGCTGCCATTGCTGAAGTACCAGGTGGCAACGCTTTATCGGTCGATCGGGACGTCTTTGCGGACTATATCACCAAGACTTTGGCCTCGTTTCCTCATTTTCAAATCATTCGAAAAGAAATCACAGAGTTACCGGCGGGCAAGGCCATTTTGGCAACGGGCCCTTTAACGTCTGAATCGTTGTTAGGGCAATTAGGAAAGGTCATTGGCCAAAAGAATTTATCTTTCTTTGACGCTTCCGCTCCCATTATCGCCAAAGATTCCG
>CADAUN010000114.1:408-6928 GCA_902791085.1 uncultured Erysipelotrichaceae bacterium
GAATACAATGCATTCATCACGGCTTTGGTTACGGCAGAAAAAGCGTTGGTTCATGATTTTGACACCCATTATTTTGAGGGATGTTTGCCGATTGAAGTGATGGCTTCTCGTGGACTAGAAACGTTGCGGCATGGTCCTTTAAAACCATTTGGATTATCGACAGAAGAACACCCGCATCCCTATGCCGTCGCTCAATTAAGGCAAGATACAAAACTTGGAGATTACTATAATTTGGTCGGATTCCAAACCAATTTAACTTATCCAGAGCAACAACGGGTTTTCCGCATGATTCCTGGACTAGAGCATGCTCGTTTTCTTCGTTATGGCTTAATGCATCGAAATAGTTATATTGATGCCCCTGTTGCGCTCCAAGAGAATTTAACCTTGCGCAACATGCCAAATCTCTATATTGCCGGTCAACTTTCTGGCGTAGAAGGTTATGTGGAAAGCGCAGCGATGGGGATTCTTGCTGCCATCGCCTGCTGGCGTGACCTTGAAAATAAACCTTTTATACCGATTCCGAAAGAAACGGTAGCGGGCGCTTTGGTCGATTATTTATTGCATGCAGATGGAACTTATTTTGCTCCGATGAATGCTTCATGGGCATTATTCCCTGCTTCCAAAAAAGAAAACCGTGACGCTACGATTCAATTGGCGTTAGATAAAATAAAGACCTATTGGAATCTCGTTCATGAATAAGCCAGAAAAAGAATATCTCGATCACTTAGAAGCCAAACGTTATTCCGTTCATACGTTAGATTCTTATCGACGAGATTTGGATTTCTTTTTTGCCTTCTTGGCCAAAGAAAATCTGTTGTTCGACGAAGTTGACAAACAAATCGCAAAAGATTTTGAAAACGAAGAGCTTTTGCGTGGTGTTGGCCCACGTTCTTTGGAGCGGAGAATGTCGGCTTTGCGGCAATTTTATGATTATTTGCTAGAACGAGAAGAAGTGCCATTTAACCCTTTTCGCATGGTGCGTGCGCCAAAGAAGCCGATTCGTTACCCCGAAACTTTAAGCGAAGGGCAAGTGTCTGCATTATTAAATGCCAATGCCAAACGAACCGATGAATTAGCCATCCGCGATCAAGCCATTCTTGAACTCATGTATGCTTCTGGCATGCGTGCATCGGAAGTCGTTTCTTTTAAAAAACGCGACGTGAATTATCGGCAACGAATGATTTCTATCATCGGTAAAGGAAATAAGCAACGTTTGGTTCCCTTTGGGCAAACTGCTTTGCTTGTGATGCAGGCTTATTTTGACAAACAAAGGCCTCTTTTGTTTTCTCGCCATCATTCCACACGTCCTGGCGATGCTTTCTTTTTGAATGAACGTGGTGAGAATTTAACGGTTCGTGGATTAGAGTCCATCTTGCGCTCTGTCGAAGAAAAAACAGGGATTTATCTTGGCCTTCATCCTCATATGCTGCGCCATTCTTTTGCCACTTCTTTGTTGGATCACGGCGCGGATTTGCGACTCATTCAAGAACTTCTTGGCCACGCCAGCTTGAATACGACCCAGGTTTATACTCATGTATCGAAAAAAGCGATGCAACAGCAGTATCGCGATTATTTTCCCCGTCAGGAGAAAACACCGAAAGACCATTAGTTTGTTGGCATCCTCTCGCCTTTCACGTTCCGATTGTCAAGGCGTTTTTCCTCTTGTATAATACCCAATGGCCCTTTTTTCGGGCTTATACGCACCCTGTGGATTGAACGCCGTGTTCCTTGACGGGCGAAAAAGCTTAAAAAACGTCTTGGTGGTCAGTTCTTCGAAATGGGGGAGGCATAAACAAATGGAGGTCACAAAAATGAGTGACGAAGAAAAGAAAGTCGAGAGCGAAGCGACTGTAGAAACAGAAGCTGTCTCTGACGACGCAGCTACAACCGAAGATACGATGGCTGCAATCATCCACGATCCCAATGCGCCAATCATGACGATGCGCAAATTGTTGGATGCTGGTGTTCATTTCGGACATCAAACCCGCCGCTGGAACCCCAAGATGGGCAAATTCATCTATGGTGCTCGCAATGGCATTTACCTTATCGATATGGCGAAAACCGTCGAACAAGTGAATGTTTCTTATAAAAAACTCAAAGATATTGTTGATCAAGGCGGCAAAGTTCTCTTTGTCGGCACCAAAGACAGCGCCAAGCAAATTGTTGTGGACGAAGCCACCCGTTCTGGCTCTTTCTATATTGCTAACCGCTGGCTTGGCGGCACTTTAACCAATTTCCGCACCATTCTCGGCCGTACTAAAAAACTCAAGGAACTCGAAGATATGGAAGCAGCTGGAGAATTTGATAAACTCCCCAAGAAAGAAGTTGCTCTCTTAAAGAAAGAACTCGAAAAACTTTCTCGCAACCTTGAAGGCATCAAAGAAATGCGTCGCCTTCCTCAAGCCGTCATTGTGGACGATCCAACCGTGGAACACAACGCCATCGAAGAAGCCCGCAAGCTTCATATTCCTACTTTTGCGATTTGCGACACTTCCGACGATCCGGATATTGTCGATTTCCCTATTCCTTCCAACAACGATGCGCCTAGCGCCCTTAAACTTTTGATTGGTGTCTTGGCTGATGCCGTTGTCGAATCCAAAGGCGGCGTCACTGAATATGCTTATGTGAAAGACACAGTTGAAGAAGCGACAATGAAAGACGCTGTCCGCGCTGCGGATATTGCAAACGAACAACGCAAAGCCGCTATCCGCGCTCAACGTCAAGCTCGTGAAGAACGCTTCCGGAAGATGCAAGCGGAACGTCAAGCTCGCTTCGCTGCTCGCAATGCGGCTCAAAATGCTACTGCTCCGAAAGCCGAAGGAGAAGCTGCCGCTGCTCCAAAAGCAGACGAAAGCAAAGCTGCTTAATCATTCATAAAAGGAGAGAACGAAATGGCCGATCAAAACACCATTGCCTTAATTAAAGCCCTCCGCGAACGTACCGGAGCAGGCATGATGGATTGCAAACATGCCCTCGAAGAAAACAATTTTGATCTCGAGAAATCCGTCGATTACCTTCGTGAAAAAGGCATTGCCAAGCAAGCGAAGCGGGCAAACCGCACAGCTGCTGAAGGACTTGCTTTAGTGAAAGTCTGTGACAAATGCCACAAAGCTGGTCTCATCGAAGCGAATTGCGAAACTGATTTTGTTTCCGCTTCTGACAAATTCCATGAATATGCCGAAGGGCTCTTGGAATATGTGATGAAGAACGAACCCGCTTCTTTGGAAGATGCCCGCCAAGCGACGTTGCAACTTCATGACGATGCCGCTCTTGCCTTAGGCGAAAAAATCGAATTCCGTCGTTATGTCATCCTTCATGCAGAAGAAGGACAAGGCATCGGGAGCTACATCCATCAACATGGCAAAATTGCCGTTGCGGTGATTTTAGCAAAAGAAGACGAAACCTTGGCACATCAAATTGCCATGCACATCGCTGCGAATGCGCCAGAATTTGTTTCTTTAAAGGATGTTCCCGCTGCTACCCGCGATCGCGAATTAGCTTTGGCGCAACGCGAAGTTGCCGATGACGAGAAACTTGCTTCCAAACCGCAAGCCGTCAAAGATCAAATTGCCGTTCGCAAAGCTGAAAAAGCCCTTTCTCAATATTGCTTATTAGATCAAAAGTTCTTGATCGATCCTTCCAAATCCATCGAACAAGTGCTCCAAGAAGCGGGGAACGAAGTTGTCCGTTTCGTCCGTTATCAAGTGGGCGAAGGCTTAGCTGCATAGCAAAAAGCGAAACCATTAGCGCGTCCTTGTGGCGCGCTTTTCGTTTTGCAAAGACTTCTTTTGCAGATTTTTGTATAATAGTGACGCTATGGAATCACAAACTATCTATCACCGCATCATCTTAAAAGTAAGCGGCGAAGCCCTCCAAAATGAAATGGACGGCTCCATTTATGACGAAAAGAAGCTAAAAGATCTGGCTGAAGTGGTTAAATCTGCTCATGAAAAAGGCACACAGATTGGCATTGTTGTAGGCGCTGGCAACATTTGGCGAGGAAGAATGGCTGAAAAGGTCGGCATCGAACGTTCGACTGCCGATTACATGGGAATGCTTGGTACCATTATGAATGCTTTGGCATTGCAAAGCGTCTTAGAAAGCTTAGGGTTAGACACTCGTGTGCTTTCTGCCATCAATGTGCCAGAAGCGTGCGAACCCTATATTCGGCGAAAAGCAGTTTCACATTTAGACAAGGGCAGGGTCATTATTTTTGCTGGCGGCACTGGAAATCCTTATTTCACCACCGACACTTGCGCCACACTCCGTGCCTTAGAAATTAACGCTGATGCCATTATCATGGGCAAAAATGGCGTGGAAGGCGTTTATGATTCCGATCCTCGGAAAAATAAAAATGCAAAACTATTACGGCATCTCACTTATCAAGAAGTGATGAACCGTAAATTAGCAGTCATGGATCTTACTGCGGTTGCCATGTTGGCGGATTCTTCCGTGAAGATTCATGTATTCAATATGTCGGACCCAAATGGTTTAACCGACATTTTGGATGGAAAAGCGATAGGATCCGTCATCGCGAAGGAGTAAACCAATGGAAGAAATTGTTAAAGATGCAAAACAACAACTCGACAAGACAGTCGAAGCGTACGAAGGGCGTCTCGCTAAATTAAGAAGTGGACGCGCTAACCCCCAGATGCTTTCTGGGATTAAATGCGATTATTATGGTGACAAGATGGAAATTACCGCCTTGGCTAGCATTTCGATGCCAGAGCCGCGTCAGTTGCTCATTAAACCTTATTCGCGCGAGGATTTAAAAACCATCGCTGCTGCGAATGCCGCCGCCAATCTCGGGGTTAATCCTCAAGTGGAAGCCACCGAAGCCATCGCTGACGAGTCCAAAGTCGCCGTTCGTAACGTTCGTCGCGATTTCATGGATTTGTTAAAAGATGACGATTCGATGACTGACGATTTAAAAGACCGCATCGAAGAAGATTTGCAAAAGATTGTCACCGAAACCAACAAACGGATTGACGATATCTTGGCTCAAAAGCAAAAAGAAATCATGACGATTTAATCGTTTTGATGTGTCCTCCGGCGTTTGTTTCGCAAAGAAACAGACGCCTTTTTTAAGTCATTGCCGTTTTCATTTTTTAAGAAAACGATTATTCTTAAAAACGATGCAGGAAAAAACGAAAACAAAACATTTCTTACTTGAGGGTCTAAAAGGCGTCGCTTTGGGTATTGCCGCCGCCATTCCTGGCTTAAGCGCGGGATCGATTGCGGTGATTTTGCATTGTTACCAGATTTTGGTTGACGCCATGGCGGGCTTTCGCCATGCGTTTCGCAAAAGTTTCTTGACTCTGTTGCCTTATTTTTTAGGTCTTATCGTTGGTGCCGTTGCTGCTTTAATCGGCATCAAAAAAGGCTATGAAGTGGCGCCATTTACCTTAACCGGTCTTTTTGCTGGCTTTGTTTTTGGCTCCATGCCGGTGGCCTGGAGCGAATTAAAGAAAGGTACTTGTTTTCAAGAACGCTTGCTTCATTTCTTGTCGCTTTTTCTTTGTCTAGCATTGGCCGCTTCTTTAGGAATTGTAACGGCTTTAACGGAAATTAATTTTTCTGAGGCGATGGCGAATCGAGTGTGGTGGATGTATCCCTTGATGTTATTCGCAGGATTTGTCGCTGCTTTTACTTGTGTGGTGCCAGGCATTTCTGGGTCGATGTCCTTAATGGTGTTAGGCGTTTATTATCCGATTTTGCATACTTTCCTTGGTCGCGAAGGAATTTCGATGTGGGCTCCTGAAGCCAACCAGGTGTATCGAATCACGGGCGTGGTCTACGCGTTTTTGCTAATTATCGGCGCCTTGCTTGGATTATGGGTTTCTTCCGCTTTGATGAAGCATTTGTTAGCAAAGCACCGAGTCACGACGTTTTATGGAATTCTTGGGTTGTTATTCGGTTCCTTGATATCCATGTTTATCAATTCAAGCCTCTATCCTCAATATCGTGGGGTGTGGAACGAAAGCACAGCTTCATGGAGCATTAAGCCGATTGCGACTTGGGATTATATTGTGGGTGCCATTCTTTTCTTATTCGCGGCCATTTTATCCTTCTGGTGGGTGAAAAAAACCAACGCCAAAGCCAAAGCTAACGAGCAAAAAGAGCTCGAGCAAGACGAAGGAAATGAAGAAGGGAATTAACCCTTTTTTCTTTTTTGATTTTATAACGTTAAAGTTCCGTTTTGGCAAACGATTTGGGTTAAGGACGTTCCTTCGTCCCAACCTTCTTCTTTGGTTAGGGCGGACCAAGTTTCTTTCGAACCGGAAAAATATATCGTGGTCAATTTGGCATCGTTTTGAAATAGATTCTTTGGCAAAGAAAGAAGGGAAGAAGGAAAGGAGACGCTTTCGAGACTGGCGCAATGAGAGAAGGCGCCTTCTCCTAAGGAACGTAATGAGGTTTTGCTGAAATCGAGAACGGTGAGAGAAATATCATTCGTAAAGGCGTAAGCGCCTAAGGTAGACAAAGAAGAGGCAAAGGTAACAGAAGACAAGGCGGGATT
>CADAUN010000115.1 GCA_902791085.1 uncultured Erysipelotrichaceae bacterium
AGAAGCTAGCGAGACGGAGTTTCCATCGGCTCGGACAAAGAAAGATTATCTTGCCAATGCATTAGACGCGTTTTACCAAAACGATGACTTTTTGTCGCCCGAGGCTCAAGAACGAGCGCAAGCAGATTACCGGCAACGAAAAACATATGCCACCTATCAAGATGTCCCGTTGTTTGTAGCGACAGACGACACATGGACAGAGAACGAGGTGAACCCGGAATGGCTTCTCTCTTTTTATGAGGATGAAGTCAATCAGTACGCCCAACCGCTTTTCGTTGGGTATCTGCCTTATTTAGAAACGACAAGAGTGATTTGGATCACTTCCTTTGGGGAAGCAGTGGTTGCGCTGACCCTCGCTTTTGCGTTATATTTTTTGGCTACCCCTTTGACGTTGGGAAAACGCGGAAGAAAGACCTTGGGTATGAAATTATTGCAAATCGGTTATGTCACTTCGGAGGGTATTACCCCTAGTTCGGGAAAGACTTGCCTTCACGCCCTTTTTGTTTATTTCATTGATTTTCTGGTCAGTTTTGTTTCGTTCTTGTTACCTTTATTTGTTTCTTTCGGCATGATGATGCTAGGAAAACACAAACAAACATTAAGCGAATATCTATGGAATTGGACGGCAGTGGATACCAAAGATCAAGAGGTTTATCTGGATTATGCCGACTTCTTCCAACACGAACAAGCGCGTAAGGAGGCGTCCATCGAAAACAAAAACTTTGAAATCGACCATCCTACCTATTAAGCGTCCATTCCTTAAGACTTCATGTCTTACGATTGAAGAAAGTCACCCTTCTTCGTTATAATCACATTGAAAAGAGTAATCATGGAAATCAGAATTAAGCATTTGACGAAACGCTTCCCGGGCAATCCGAAGAAAAACATCCCCGACACTACCGCGGTGAATGATTTAAATGTCACCATTGAAGACGGTACTTTATTGGGTTTGCTTGGCCCTTCAGGATGTGGCAAATCAACGACCTTATATATGATTTCAGGACTAAAGTCTCCTACAGAAGGAGAAATTTGGTTCGGAGACGAAGATGTCACCCACTTGGCACCGGAAAAACGCGGTATTGGACTCGTATTTCAAAATTACGCCTTGTATCCTCATATGACGGTTTACGACAACGTCAAATTCCCTTTAACCAATTTGAACGTCGTTCGTAACAAAGTGAGTCAAACCATCATTGATGATTTAACCCTAATCGATTTATTAGAACACCATTTGGACGAAATCCTTTCTCTAGAGAAAGAATCCGTTTACAAAGATAAAATTTCTCGTTCTGCGTTTGCCCGTAAGATGGCCTTCCGTTTCCATGTGGTTACCAGTTTATCTCAACGGCTCTTCTCTTATCGTTTGGACACCATGTCGCCAGAAGAAGTTAAGACACGCGTTAAAAAAGCAATCGATGATTTGAATGGTGAAATCAAAACAGAAAAAGAAAAGATCCGGAAAAAAGGTTTCATGTTGAATGAAAAATACGAAATCATCGATAAATTAGGAAACCCCATTCCAGAAAAACGGCATTTGACCAAAGATGAAATCGATGCCTTGGTTCAAGAGACGGCCCGCTTGGTTCAAATCAACGATTATTTAGACCGCAAACCCTCGGAATTGTCTGGTGGCCAGCAACAACGTGTTGCCATCGCTCGTGCCCTAGTCAAGAAACCGCGTGTTCTTTTATTAGACGAACCATTATCGAACTTGGATGCGCGCTTACGATTGCAAACCAGAGAAGAAATTCGTCGCATCCAACGCGAAACTGGTATCACTACCGTCTTTGTCACCCATGACCAAGAAGAAGCGATGTCGATTTCCGACAAAATCGTCGTAATGAAACAAGGGGTCAAGATGCAAGAAGATGCGCCGCAAGAAGTGTACCGGAATCCGAATTGTCTTTTTGTAGCCAAATTCCTTGGCAATCCGCCGATTAACGTCTTTAAGGGCCGCTTAGAAAAAGGTGCCTTATATATCGGTGATGAAAAAATTACCGAAGACCCCGCTTTTAAAGAAGATAAGAAAGTCTATGTCGGCATTCGGCCAGAAGGTTTCCTTTGCGATGAACACACCAAAGAAAAAGATAAGGTGTTGACGTTGAACGTGACCGCCATTCAGACCATGGGCCGCGATATGTCGTTACTTTGCGAAAGCGAAGCCAAAGAAGGAACGGCTGCGATTAAAATCATCGTCGATTCAGAAATTAAGGTTGGCTTAGGAATGAATCGATTTGCCATCCGTCCATCAAAGATGTTTGTCTTCGATGGGGAGACGGAAGAACGGATTCCGTTAGAAGGACAGGGAGCGAATGGAAAGCAAGAATAATTGGAAAGCTTGGCTATACCTTGCCCCGGTTTTGATTTTGATGTCGGTTTTCACGTTCTATCCAATTTTGAATACGTTTGTGATTTCTTTTCTCAAAGACTACAACTATATCAATGGTGCCAGCAAAGGATTTACATTCGATAATTACATCCAAATTCTGACGCCTGCGATGAATAAATATGGCAATAGCGGAACGATGTTTGAAGCGGTGACTTTGATTGGGCTTCCAAACACGATGTTATTGACGTTTGTCACTGTCCCTCTCTCGATTATCTTTGCCTTGGCCATCGCCATCGGTTTAAATTCGATTAAAGTCTTTAAAAAGGCGTTCCAAACCTTTTTCTTCATGCCTTATGTTACCAATGCTATCGCGATTGGCATGGTTTTCGCCGTCATCTTTGATACCCAATACGGAATTTTTAACTTCATTTTTGGAACACAAGGCCATCCGTGGATTTATCCCAATCCCCAAACCAATCAACCAGTGAATTATTGGTCGGCCTTCTTCGCCATTTGCTTTTATATCATTTGGCACAGCCTTCCTTATAAGATTTTGATTTTCTTAGGTGGATTGCAAAACATCGATGCCCAATATTATGATGCGGCTAAGATTGACGGTGCTGGTCGTCTGAAGACCTCATTACGAGTTACGGTTCCTTTGTTATCGCCTCAAATTCTCTATATCATGATCACTTCTTTTATCGGCGCGTTTAAAGAATATAACTCGGTGATTGGCCTTTTTGGCAGCACCGGTGGCCAATTCGATCAAACCACGGGGCCACGTTCTATGAAGACTATTGTCTTCTTTATCTATGAACAAATCGCGGCCAATAAAGTGCAATACGCTTCCGCGGCTGCCGTCGTTTTGTTCATCATCATCCTGATTTTCACCGGAATTCAATTCCAAGTGAGTAAGAAGAGGGTTTATTACTGATGGAAGCGAAACAAAAAATCGAAACCTTGGAAGAACAATCCTATCAAGGGCTGGTGCTCGTGCTAAAAGACGATCGGCATAACGCCAAACAAAAAGCGCGTGCCAGTAAAATTTCGCATGGCGTCTGGTTGTTTTTCACTTATCTTTTTTTGACTGCTGCGGCAATCATTATGGTTTTCCCTTTCTATTGGATGTTAACTACTTCGTTAAAGAGCGGGGCAGAAATCAAACGAATGATTCCTACTTTTTGGCCAGAAGTGTTCCGCTGGGATAACTATTCCAGCGCGGTTTCTCGTCTTAATTTTGGTGTCTTGATTCGCAATACTTTAGTGGTCGGTGTCTTTTCTACCATCGGCACTTTGTTGACTACTATTTTTGCGGCTTTTGCTTTTGCCCGTTTGGAATTCAAAGGGAAGAATTTTATTTTCTCTTTGTTATTGGCAACGATGATGATTCCTGGCGAAATGATGGTCATTTCAAACTACATCAGCGTTTCCTTGCTTGGCATGACCGGAGGAAAAAATCTTATCGGCGCTTATTTGGCCATGATTTTGCCATTTATGATTTCGGTCTTCTACATCTATTTGTTACGGCAAAATTTCAAACAAATTCCGAATGAGCTTTATTTGGCAGCCAAAGTGGATGGCAAATCGGACTGGCAATTCTTATGGAAAGTCATGGTTCCTTTGGCCATGCCGACTTTAACTACCATCTTAATCTTAAAACTGATGGGGTCATGGAACGCTTATGTATGGCCACAATTGATTGCCACAGGGAACCGCGATTTCTATCTCATCACCGTCGGTTTGCGCGACACCTTTAACACCGCCGGCAATATCGACGATTATGGCGCGCAAATGGCTGCTACGGTGATTGTGACAGTCCCCTTGTTGTTGGTCTTCATCTTCTGCCGGAAATACATCATGAGAGGCGTTTCTCGCGCAGGAATTAAAGGTTAGAATAATAGAGTAGAGAGAGGATAACCAAATGAAAAATCGTAAAAAATGGATGTTTGTTTTGCCATTTATGGCATTGCTCGCGGGTTGTCAAAATTCCGGCACCGGGGACGTGACGAACCAAACGTTGCCGACAGACGACCCCACAAGCGAAAAAGAAATTGTCTTTTGGCACTGCATGGGTCATGCCAAAAGCAGTCAAGTTGATGTTATCGCTGAAAAATTCAACCAAGAATATAAAGGCAAATATCACGTCACGACCAAGAAATTGGCAGGCGATTATAAAGCTTTAGCGGACGCCATTAAGACAAAGATTTCTGCGGGTGAAACTCCGGCTTTGTCAATGGGTTATCCAGATAACTTCGCGGCTTACATGTCGAAAGACATCAGCCAATCCGCGATTTATCAGTTGGATCATTTTATTAATGATCCGAATTATGGATTCAGCCAAGATGAAATCAATGATTTCGTTCCGGAATTCTGGAAAGAAGGATCGTCTTACCATTTCGAAGGCACTTGGTCGATGCCGATGTATAAATC
>CADAUN010000116.1 GCA_902791085.1 uncultured Erysipelotrichaceae bacterium
CACCAAGACACCGTCATTCGCCGATTTCATCAACACGTGATCAATGGCTTTGATTTGGGTATTGGCCCGTTTGGCATAATAAAACCAACGGGTCAAATTACCATCCGCCCCAATCAAACCGCACCGGTTGTCAAAATCGTAAGTTCCGCCAGTTTTATAAGCATAATAAAGCGGTTGGATCAACGGGAAATACTGAATGGCTTTTGCCCCATAAGCCAAAGAAAGATTGACATCAAATAAAGTCTCTCCTTCGCTTGGATAAGGATCGACCGAATCAACCCAAGCCATGGCGTCGTTATGTTGCCCGCCGGCTTGAAGCATCCGCCAGAAAGGAATGTGATAACGATTGGCCACTTGGCGATTGGCAGCCAATTGGGAATATAACGATTGGGATAACGCCTCTTCCGCAGTGTCTTTAGAAGTGAAAGGATATTGGGTGCAGGAGAACATCCGCGGTTGAATTTCTGTCATATATTCAGACATATAATCGTCATACGTCATCGAGGGACCGGCACCAAAGAAAGTCCATTCGCCATTCCACCGTCCCAAAGAATTGTAGAAAACGTCATATCCTTCTTCTGCAGCCACTTCATAAAAAGCTTTGCTAAACAAGGAAACGCTGTCAAATTGTTTGGGGAAGGGTTCATCCATCCCATGAATGCCGACAAATGCTTTGCGCTTTCCGTTGTCGCTCACTTCTGCAATCACTTTCTTTAACGTCTCTTTGCCCTCTTCTTGGGCCAACGGAATGGAGGAGGCGTCCGTTGGAGAAAGGTGACTGCCAAGCTGATTGGCAATCCAATCGACGTAAACGTAATAACCAATGTGGTGCTTCTCCGCTAAATCTAAACTTTCCATCAAGGAAGCGTTGCTCCCGCCATAGGCCCAAAACTCATTGCTATAAACGATTAGATTCACGCCGGCGTCTTCAATCGCTTGATAATATTTCTCACTCACGAAATTCGGGAAGTTATGGCCGTCGACCGAACCGCCAGACGCATAAGGGCCATAGAATCCACCGATTGGCATCACTTCATCTCCGCCGATAATGTCGTAAGACAAGGCGGCGTAAGGTTCGCTTTTCCGCCGATTCGCTTCTTGGTAATCCATGCCTTCCACATAAGCTTTGGTCACTGAAGGAGAAGATTGGCAAGAAGACAACGTAAGTAAGACGCCTACCATCGTCAACCATTTGGTTTTCTTTTGGATCGCCATTTTATTCTTTCCTCGCTTTCTTATGATGACGTAAAGCGAACAAGAATCCGCCAACGCCGATGAGCAATAACACACCAAGTCCGATTCCTAACCCAATCCATAAGCCATGATGAGAATCGTTCCCCAAAGAAGAGATACGATTCGCCAACAAGTCCGATTCATCGGTCTTGGTTTGGTAATCATAATCGCTTCCTGGTTCAATTCCGTTCTCGCGATAACCTGGATCGGCAACTACACGCCGGACTTCTTTTGCTTCTTGATTTTGAATGTTCCAGTTGTCTAATTTAAAATCCGCCACACCAGAGTATTCCACGCCTGACGAAGAAGGCTCCGTTAACGCCCAAGTGAATACACGAAGGCCGCCTAAAGGGGTAGATCCAAAATCATAAGTCATCACCGGCGCCCCGTATCCCACATCGTCTTCATAACGTTGGTACAACGAGAAAACGCCATCCATCATCGTCATTTTAAGGAAGACGGAACGGCCATTCGCATCTTTTTCAGAAAAGAAATTATGGTTCATTCCTTGGATTTTGACGGCACGTCCTTTCTCCCACAAGACGTAACGGGGATTGAAATAATCTTGGGTATGAAGCACCCCATCAACGGGAATCCCTTCGAATTGAATCCAATTGTCGTACCCTACCGTCTCTGATGCCGATTCATTAAAGGAATTCACACCCCAAGCAAAACCAAACCAATTGGAAATCAAATCAGTGTAATTGCCGTTCGTGTCTTGCTTGGCTTCTCGTCGAATCCATGGAATCTCCATTTCACTTAAGAAATTGCTATAAGAATAACGCGTTGAAATATAGGCAGGCCCCGTATGAGAGAAATATAAGGAGCCATTGCCTGATGCATCGCTTTCAACCCCTAAATAGGAAGGGGTTAAAAATGACGATTGTGAGGCGCTATAAAACACATTCGCGTTATAATGGCCATCATCGAAATATTCGGTATAGTCAACGTTTTCCGGAGTTTCGTAAGTGTAGCCATAAATCAATAAATCATGAAGGGAAGCCACATTTTTTTGGGAGGAGAAGAATCCAACAAACCCTTCACCACTGGAAGTGAACGATACGTTGTTTAACACCGTTGTTGAACCAATGGTAAGCGTGAGTTTTTTCTCATTCAGGGCGGAACAAACAATCTTGGTATCGCTTCCTAAGGTCATATCCGTCAAAGGAGAAAGAGACAACAAATCGTTTTGCCCATTCTCTCCGTATTCTGTGACGCGATAAGAAGGAGTTGTTCCGTCCAATGTAAAAGCCAATTCAATCACACCCGCTTCTTGCACGGTGCTATTGATTCGTGGCAAGCCAAAGGCAAAAGAGAAGGTACCTTGATCTGCCAAAGACGAAAGATTCAAGGTGAAAGACGCCTCTAATAAGGGGATGACACCTTCTTCGGATAAGTTATTGATTTTCGTCTTGCCGACAATTTTGCTATTGTCTTTCGCGCTCGTATCAAAAACAATCGCATTTCCTTCTCCATAAACACCGCCGCTCGTCATAAAATCGCCGGTGTTGATGTGGCCATCTACCACAGAGGAAGAGGATGCAACATAACTTCGGCTTGCTCCAGCAGAAACGGGAAGTATGCTGTGCGACATCATGACGCCGCTTCCGATGGCTAGCAAGGACAAAGAAGCCAAAGTCAAAAAGAGATTTGTTTTTCGTGATTTCATTGTTCTGTCCAATCCTTCCAATGTTCTTCAACGCTCGTGATAAACGTGTCCCAAACTTGGTCGGCATTCCGTCGATCTTTTGGGTTTGAGGCAATGAAGCTTTGGCTCGTCACGACGTTATTCATAATATTCATGCTATATTGACGGAATACCGGAGAACGACGAACCGGTAACAATACTGGTTTGCCAGCATTGGCAATCGCAAAGGCTTGTTTGTTCCAAACCGGATAGGAACTCATATCGATTTTAGAATCGTCGGTTAAATGGCTTGTGGCGGGTAAGTGAAGCGTGTTGATGTAACGAAGGATTTCTTCATCCCGCGAATAGAAACGTAAGAAGGCTTTCGTCCCTTCGATAGCATTCGAATAGGATGGGGCAAAAATATATTGTTCAGCGGCATTGTTCACAATGACTCCGCGCGCTTCTTGGATTCGCGCGAAATCCTTCGCGGAGCAAAGGTTACTTTCCGTTTTTCCTTCGTCCACTTCACGCACGATTTTTGCCAACGTTTCGTCGTCCATGTCTTTGTCTTCCAACGTTTCTACAATGGAAGAAATAACTGGTGTTTTCATCATCGAGACATCAGCAGAGGATTTGTTTTCATTGAGTAACCACGCCCCATTGATGCTCATGGCTGCTTCCCCGTTTAGGAACAGCGTCTGAACCGTGGTGAAGTTGGTATTGGTGCATTGCTTATGGACCGTCGAAGGAGTTAACACTTTTTCCATCACCTTCAATGCCTGATAACGCCCGTCTTTTTTCTCAAAGGCAGCTTTAGAGGGAGATACGCCATTATCGTCTTCCAACATCATCAATTTGTTGTAATGGTAATCTAAGCCATCATATTGGGTTGCCCAGGCATCGGAAACATAATTCCAATAACCATTGCTTCCGCCGCTTGGCTCATTGAAGAAAAGCCAAGGCGTTTTCCCTTCCGCAGATAGATTCGTCACCAACGCTTCGAGTTCGTCCGTGGTCACAGGAACTTCTTCGTCTTTGATCATAGAACGGTTATAAACGATGCCAGTCGCGGAGTTCCCGTAGTACATGAACTTATGGTTTCCTTCCTCATCTTCGGCAGCATCGTAGAAACCATCATAGAGTTTTTCTTTGATGGTCATACTCTCTTTCTCGTCCGCTTTGGAATCGTAGACGTCATCTAACGAAAGGAAATCGTCATAATGTTCGAATGATCCTAAATAACAGAAATACAAATCGTAAGGGTTGCCTGTCGCTCCAAGGCCCAATGTCTTGGTAATGGTAGAAACAGAGTTGTTGGTTTCTAATACCGCTCGATATTCCGTTTGGCTGTCATTAAAATCCGTCACAATTTCTTTGAGCCATTCCGTGCCTAATCCGGAATCCCAGGCAAAGATTTGAATGGTATGGGGGTCACCTTGGTTTCCGCCTTTGGCGCAGCCAAATAAAGGAAGAGCGGCAAGTAACGACAATAACGTCAATGTTTTCGTTTGTTTCATAAATATAACCTCATTTCTTATTGTGTTTATTTATTCTTTAATGCCACCGATAGAAACATTCTCCATCATCGTTTTATTGGTAAAGGCAAAAAGAATCAAAGGGGGTAACATCGAAAGGGCGCATCCAGCATAAAGAAGGTCCATTCGATTGTTGTAACGGGCATAGGTCTCAAATTGATAAATGCCAACTGACAACGTGGGAAGATTAGGCAAATAGATCAAAGGAGAAGCATAGGAATTCCATTCGGTGATCCATTCCATTAAGAACAAAGCGCCAAACATCGGAAGCGATTGAGGCAAAATGATGCGGAAATAAATCTCCCAAGGATTCGCGCCATCTAACGTTGCCGCCTCGC
>CADAUN010000117.1 GCA_902791085.1 uncultured Erysipelotrichaceae bacterium
CGC
The DNA here is from genome assembly GCA_902791085.1 of uncultured Erysipelotrichaceae bacterium. GTDB lineage: Bacteria > Bacillota_I > Bacilli_A > RFN20 > CAG-826 > UBA4951. The sequence continues at coordinate 4 of CADAUN010000117.1, forward strand.
CGGTCAGCATGACTTGAGGTATTTTCTTTTCTTCTTCCATAATCAAATCCTACCTAGCTTGGTTTCAAGTTTACCACTACTTCTTGTGTTTTGCGATGAATCGCGCATCAAAGATATTGTGCGATGATGGAAGAATTTTCAATCAATATCTCTATTGAATAAGTCGTGATGGCTGAATTGTCAGAAGTAAAGTGACTATCACCCCCGATAGGGGACTAAAGACTACCATCAGCAGCGTCAGACCATTGCGCTTCTTTTGCCAAGCGTTCCATGCCATTCCCTCTCTTCGCCCTTTTTCTTACAGCACCATGAATTCGCCGATAATATCGCCTGAATCTCTTTTTTGGAAGCCTTCCCGTGCTCCATCAGGAAATCCGACAACGCTTCGATTTGTCTCCTTTTCTCCTTCATCGCTTTCTCCACGATTCTATATTGTTTCGCCACAAAACGGCGTGACGCCCTTTCCATCCCCCTCATTTTCGCTTGCGACATGTTCTTGGATGGCTCGAGTTCCTCGTAGGAGTTGCAGTGATTCTCTACGCCATTAAGGGCCTGCGTATTCACGAGGTGGTAAGCTAGGCTGTGGGCTTGGTTCAAATCCGTATGCGATCCATATCCATGGTAGCCGAAGCAAATCTCCTCAGCGACAAGCCCGGCCAGCGAACAGCGGATGTTCTCGGTGACGGAGAGAATGCTCGATGTTTTCTTAAGGGGCATCAATGTCGTGAAACCCCCGGAGGCAGAAAAATATATGCGTCCGCAGTCCATGGTCTTTGAGAAGAAATGAAGATAGGCCGCATGGCCCGCTTCGTGTATGGCAACACGGCGGTCAATCTCTACCTCCTCTTTGTGGGGAAGTCTACCCCAGGCGATGAAATGCGACACGTCCAGGATCTGTTCGGCGGTGCAATCGTCCCCATAGCGGAGCGCGGCAGAATTGATCGCTGCCCTGATGTGGCTTGCGGCATCGAATCTAAAATCCTCGACCAACTCTTCGAGCCCCTCCTCGTCGATGGAAAGCCCGGCGGACGCCAAAAAGCCTTCCACGGCCTCACGGACTTCGTCCTTCCCTTGAAGATAGATGTCAAACCGCCTGTCGAATCTCCCTTCGCGTTTTAAGGGCTCCGGGATTTTGCCTTTTTCGTTCGCGGTCGCCAAAGTGAGCGTCCCGACATTCTGCTTAAAGCCATCGAGTTTGGCTTGTAAGATACGGATGAGTTTGCCGTCTTTGTCAATCAGGCGGTCCAATTCGTCGATAATGACGATGGAGAGCGGTTCCTTGGATGCCTTCTCGTAGGTCTCGATGATCTCCGTCTGCACATCTTCCGCGTTGCCTTCAATTAAGAACACTGGACAGGCGAATTCCTTGGAATATTCCCGCATAAGCATCGTCTTGCCACATCCGGGGTCACCATAGAAGAGTATTCCCTTAGGCAGCAGGTGTTTCCGCTTGCCCATCGATTCCGGGTCCTTATACCACCCAAGGATCACCTTGAGTTCTTCCTTGATTCTCCACAAACCATAGACATTTGGGAGAAATTTGCTGATTTCATTATCCATACTATCAGCCTCCTTATGCCTAAATGGTAGGAGCTTTAATGCACGTTTTTTGGTACATACAAAGAAAAAGATGCCCGTTTTTTCGAGCATCTCCAAGTTTGCTTATTTCGTGATTACTTTGAAGTCACCACCGTAAGCCACTTCCTTGAGTTTGACGTCTTCGCCGTAGTTCACGATCTTGACCTTGATGGTATTCGTCGAGTTTCCGTATCGGACCTTCTGAAATCTTGCGTCTTCGCCATAGTTCACCATACGGATCCTAGCGTCCTCGTTATAGGTGACCACGGCGAAGGCCACCGTCTGCCCTTTAAGCAATTTGAAATCGGCCTTTGTCATCCTTGCCATTCACTTACCTCCTTTCTAAAGGAAGAATACCTAAAGAAATGGGGCGAAAAGAGGACATGGCTTTGGTCTAGCTGTTTCTGATTAATTTGTCCATCTCTATCTTTGCCTTTGCGCAAAGCTTCCGGATAATCCTGTTCTCGGTTCCACATTCTTCGGGAGAAAGAGGCTCGATGCGGGCCTGGTAATACGAAGTCTGCCATATACTGATGATTGGAACGGACCTCCCTTCGATTACGAAACACAAATTATCTCTATCTTCTTTAGCACCAAGTAGTTTCGGGATGCCTAACCGATATATGTTTGTGCCAACCCAAACCACGATATCTGGATTGATAATCTCAAGCTCCTTTCTTAAGAAAGAGCGATACACTCTAACATACTCGACAATGTGGGCACCACGACCGATTTTTGCTTTTCCGCCCCTTTTGTTTAAGTCCATGACCGCGTATTTGTTAGCCAATAAATGAGGCGTGACGTGAGTCTGAGAAGTCATGTAGCCATATAGGGCAGATAGCCTTTCTTTCATTTTGCCCTTCCACCCATCCTTGCCTGTTTGATCGTTATAGTAGTTTTTATAGATTTCGCGATAATCTATTTTACCGTTCGACCCCTCTTTCGTATATTTATCAATATTCGCTTCTGCCATCACAAAAAGAATCTTCGTCTTTTCTTTTTCAAAGTCATTTTCGCTTATGATGCCATCTCTCTCAAAGAAATGCTTTTTGATTCTATCCCCATTAATGGTTTTCTTGCATGACTCTTCCGACTCGTCTTGATGTGCTTTTTCCCATTCCGAGAATAGGTTGTCCAACAATTTAGTTTTTCTCATGCTACCGCCTCCTTTTCCCTGAATTGTCTCCATATCGTTATCGCTCGTACTTCTTGTTTTGTCTTTGCAAATGTTGTTTCAGGCGTTCAATCAAACTTATCGGCTCAACCAACGTGAACTCATCGCCATATTGAAGTATCCAAAAGAACAACGAATCTTCGTTACATCTGATCTTTGCAAACAAGAGACCGTCTTTTTCGTAAATCCTGGCCTTCTTTCCGAACCAATCTCTGAGGTATTGGATTCCATATGCCTGGTCGACGCGAATGGTCGCATCCACCACATCCCCGCCAAGCATGTAGACGTGGTCGTTGATGTAGTCGGCGATATCAAACTCCTCTCCGCCTTTAATTGTCGATAGGGGTTTTATCGGCCACTCATCCTCTATTCGGAGGTTCGTCATCAGATCTACGCGAAACACTTGTATCGGCCGGTATTTCTCGCGGTAATTGCAGATAAGGTAGTAAAAACCATTGCTGTTCACAAGGTAATACGGCGAGACGATGTAACGGTATCCATCGTTGCGAAGGGTTACCTCCCCATGCTCGTCATATGTTTTGTATTGGAAGGAAATCCTCTTCCCCCGCTTGATGCCCTCATGCATCGTGTCGATCGCGAAGAACACCTCCTTGGACTCGGTCCTGTTCAGTTGAGGTGATTTATAAATATAAGAATAGGAAGACCTCTGGTGCTTGCCTAGAACCGATTGGGCCTTCTTTGAGAGGTCCGCGGCCTGCTTTGCTGGTAGGGCTTTAGAGGAGAATAGAGCGTCGGTTAGAAAACGGACCTCAGAGGGATCGAATAATCTAGAGAATAAGGCATATCCGCCACGCGGACCTTTCTCGATATCATAATCGAGTTCCTGCAGTAAGGAGATGGAATACGATACGCTTTTGCGTTCCAGAGTGATCCCATAGTTGGCCTCCACCTTATCGATGATGTCCTGCTGTGTTAGGAAATGGTCCTCATCGGAGTATTCCTCCAAAGTCTTGAGGATGAGTAAGATGGACGACTTCTTGTTTTCAAACATTAGGTTTTTCCGCCTTTTTGTTAGTAATAATTTTATGTCTACGCATAATAGATTGCCAATAGGCGTGCACGCTTTTCAGTACAAACAAAAACGCATAGTCGTACAGGCGGTCGTGTAGACGAACGGAAAGTTTCCCCGCCATCGCGAATTTTGGGTTTGGCAGATAAACGTCGAGGTTGGTCGTCTCGACGCAGGTCTCGAAGCTTTCGGATATGGATTTGTAGAAATCATCGTCCACGAGCCCATCGCGATGCAATGTGACAACCGCCGGCCTCATTCAGGGTCTTCATCAAGGAGCCCATCTCATTTTCGCATTCCGGAAAAGTCCTTGTTGGCCCTCCTTAGCCTCTTCCATGACTCCTTGGAAAATGGTCACACCCGTTTCGCCATAGATAGTTCACTAAACTATTTTCACCATTTCGATTGTATTTTGCAGTTTGTCCAACAGGTTTTTGAGAATATGGCTTATCGAGGTGTTTCGGAGTGTAGGATGAATCGTCACACAGATGTAGTAATTCACCAAGGGGATAGTTGGTTGAGGAACCTTTTTTCCACCAACCTGGGTTTTTCTTGGAAAGGTTGTTTGAGGGTGGCACAAAGAGACGTCCACTTTCCAGGATTTGACTCCATCCGAGGAATTCGGAACGCACGCATTGAAATGCGGGTAATTTTCCAATATCCAATTATTCCACGCTTTTGAGAGATTCGACCATTTTGACTTTTCTTGTTCTTTGCACCAAGATCAAATCGACGATAAAGGCCACGACAAAAGTTAAAAGGAAGGAGAAAAGATAGGAAAGGAAACTGATCGTGTATAGATATTCTACTAATTCGACGATATTGGTCCCCATCACCAACAAAAGGAATGGGTAGCCTAGAGCCAAACCAAGAAGAACGCCGATGGCAGTCAAAAAGAGGGTCTCCATCATCAAGGAAAGGGAGATTTCTACACGACTG
>CADAUN010000118.1 GCA_902791085.1 uncultured Erysipelotrichaceae bacterium
TTCATCTAGCGGAAGGAGTGGTGGCTAGCGCTTCTCCTGAAGCGCGCGCAGAAGAATTCTTAACTGCTTGCCAAGATGATTCAGCATTGATTCTCTCGGTTGGCGGAGGAGAACTAATGGATGAGATATTGCCCTTTATTCCTTTCTCTGATATGCATGATTTAAAGCCAAAGTGGTTTATGGGGTTCTCGGATAATACCAATCTCACTTATCCTTTAACCACATTGTTAGATTGGATTACGATTTACGGTCCTAACGCGCCATCTTTTTACGAATGGCCCATGCGTTTGAATCAGGCCGATGCTTTGCGCCTATTAAAAGGAGAAAAAGAATTTTGGGGCTATGACAAATGGGCAAAACCAAATTTCCGGAAAAAACCAGATTCAGCAAAGAAGAAAAACCCTTTATATCGCGGATTATACCGCACCCCGAAGGTCATCACTCCTTCCGGCTATGAAGGCCCGTTTGAAGGACGATTGCTAGGAGGTTGCCTCGATTGCCTACAAATTTTGGCGGGAACGCATTATGACGGAACCAAAGGGTTTCTAGCACGTCACCCGGAAGGGATAATTTGGTATTTAGAAGCTTGCGATTTGAATCCGCTTGGCATTCGTCGCGCTTTGTTTTCTTTAAAGGAAAGCGGTTGGTTTGAAACGGCAAAAGGTTTTTTAATCGGGCGCCCGCTTTGTTGGGATGAGGCCCCATTTGGTCTTACCCGTTTCCAAGCTATACAAGATATCTTAGGATCGTATCACGTTCCGATTCTTTATGATGTTGATTTAGGGCATTATCCACCCTCGTTACCCATCAAAAATGGGGCAATGGCGCGCATCGCTTATCAAAATAGAAATATCAATATTTTCTATTTAGAGTAAGATAAGGATAAATTAGGAGGCTATCCCATGAACGGTTTGAAAAAGGCCATCAAGATTGTCAGTTTTATTTATTTCTTTTTATTGCCAACGGCGATGTTGATTTGCTTGGTTACCAGTTTGGTTCTATTCGGGGCGGCACAAGATCCTGCTGCTCTCCAAGAATACGCGAGTCGTTATACTTACCAAGAAAACGGAACGAGCTATGCAGTGACAGAAGAAGCGATGGCTGCCCTCTTGCGTTACTATGCGACGTTTCTCTTCATTTCGTTCCTGTTAATGATACCGGGATTGGTTTTTGATGTGTTGCTCTATCGGATGACCTTGCACCCCGAAAAACATTACGGCCGCGGCGTTTGGATCCGAAACGGAGTTTTAGCTCTTGTCTTCGGTGCAGAAGCGGCTGGCATTCTTAGCATCGTTTATGGTGCTGTATACGGCAATCGTGAAACAAATGGCAACCATATTCATCCCAGCGAAAGTTCCTTTTCCGGACGTCCAACGCAAAACAATGACTATTGGAATTATAGCGATCGTGACGAAAGCGGCTCTAACGATCAAGAAGTGGTAGATGAGCCACAGGATGACACAAGACCAAAACCATCCGATTATGATGCGCCAGACCATCCTTCTGACGACTAAAAAACGCAAAATAAAGCAGGGGATTCGACTCTCCTGCTTTTTTCATTAATCGGGGTTTTCGCATGGATTTTTCGATTTTCAAGTAAGAAAACCAATGGTTTTCCAAAATGAAATCGATATCAAATATAAAAAGCCCAACCATTCAAGGTTGGGCGAAAGGGATTAACGAATGGGCTTCAAGATTTCGCGACCACCCATCCATGGACGGAGGACTTCCGGAATCTTAACCGAGCCATCGGCTTGTTGAAGTTGTTCAAGCAAGGCAGGGAAGACGCGCGATGTCGCTAAGCCAGAGCCGTTCAAGGTGTGGCAGAAATGCATCTTGCCTTGTTTGTCTTTGTAACGGATCATGCCGCGGCGCGCTTGATAGTCGCGAGCATTAGAAACAGAGGAAACTTCTTTGAAGATGCCCATGGAAGGAATCCAAACTTCAATGTCGTAAGTCCGCGCCATCGAATGAGAGCAATCGCCAGCAGCAAGTTTGTCTAACTGATAGCAAAGGCCTAATCCTTCAAGCAATTTTTGGGCTTTCTTGACCAATTCATCGAATGCCGCATCAGAACCGGTGTCGGTGGTGTATTGAACCATTTCCACTTTGTTGAATTGATAGCCACGAATCATGCCGCGTTCTTCCGTACGATAAGAACCCGCCTCTTTGCGGTAACAAGGGGTATAGGCGAAATATTTCTTAGGAAGATCATCTTCGGAAAGAACTTCATCGCGATGAAGATTCACCAATGCGGTTTCAGCAGTGGGAAGGATGAATTTTTTCGGTTCCGTTCCTTCTAGCCAGAAAACATCTTCTTTGAATTTGGGGAATTGGCCTGCGGTAAAGCCAGAGGCTTCATTCAAAATGTGAGGAGGAAGGATCATCGTGTAGCCATCAGCTAAATGGCTGGCGATGAAATAATTAATCAACGCCCATTCAAGTTGGGCACCAAGACCTGTATAAATCCATGTGCCGGTGCCGGAAATCTTCGCCGCACGTTCATAGTCGATTAGGCCCAAAGATTCCGCTAAAGCGACATGATCTTTTGGTTTAAAACCATCAAAGGTAGGCTTTTTGCCCCAAGAATATATCGGATGGTTGTTTTCTTTTCCTCCGCCGACCAAATCTGGGTCAGGAAGATTAGGAAGAACTTCAATCCGGGATTGGATGTCGGCTTCTACTTCTTTTAGAGCGGTCTCAGAATCTTTATTTTCGGCAGCAAGCGCTTTGACTTGTTGGAAGATTTTTTGTACGTCTCCGCCTTCTTTTTTCACTTGAGGGACGGATTTCGAAAGCCGGTTTTGCTCTGCTTTGTTTTCTTCCACTTTCTTGGTTAATTCCCGCCGTTTTTGAAAATCGGCAAGTAAGGGAGCGGGATCAAAGTCCCACAGTTTTTTTGCCAATGCCTCTTTGACGTATTCAGGCTTGGCTTCAATCAATTTTGGATCAATCATGAGAATTCTCCTTCGCGGATAATAACGCTTGGTAGAGAGGAAGAACGGCTTCTCCTAGATGTGTTAAGTCGTTTTCTTCCGCCACACGATACCCGTTCATTATAGTCGCTTCTGGCACGTTCGGGGAATATGCCAAAAGCTTTGTTGCAGCTTCTTCAACGCTATGGCAAGAAAGATATGCGTCTTCCGGAAGCCAATTTGATGACGTATCGGAAGAATCCACATAGAAAATCTGTGTCTTGGCTGCTAACGCTTCTAATTCGCTTAAAGGGGAAGGCAATGCATCAGCTGCCACCAATAACCCGATAGCCCCTTTCATGGCAGACCGATATAAATCATCCGCCAATACAGGAATGAAATTTAAATTCTTTGGTGAAGAACGGTTCCATCGAGACAAAGGAGAAGCTTCGCTTCCGTAATCACCGCCTAAGAAGAAAAAGCGGAAATTCGGCACCATGTTTGCTATGCTTTTTGCAAATTCTATGGCATTTTTTTCACGATAGCTCCCCAAAATCAAAACATAAGGCTGATTGGCAGGGAAGCGTTCGTAACGGCAAAAGATTTTGGCGCCGATTTCATCAATCGAATCAAAACGGACAGGATTAACGCCAGGCGAAACAATGTGGATGGGTTTTTGAAACAAGTCTTTTTCGACAATTTCTTTGGCACGCAAAGAAGGAACAAAAACCATGTCAGCCTCTTCTAACATCCGTTTGCCACGACTTGTTAACGTCATGTTTCCGAAAGCATCTGTTTCTAGAAAACTAGCATAGGGATCTAATTCCGTATAAAGAGCGGAAACGACAACGGGAACGCCTTCTTCGTGCGCAACCTTAACCATGTCTAAGTCGTCGGGAGACAACAAATGGCAAACGTCAGGCTCAGCATATAAAGAGTCAACTAAGGCGATGTGACGAAGCTCCATGGCCCCTTTTAGATTTTTTCTTAAGCGTGAACCCAAGAAAATATCGTGAGCGGGGCCTGGGGCAAAATGGATCAGAACTTTCATTCGTTATTCCACATCATCAGGCGTGGGGTTATTCGTCTCTGACGACGCGTCGTCGGTTGAGCCTTCGTTTTCCGCTTCTCTTTCTTCATCGGAAAGAAGCTGCGGGTTGATTTCGTCATCTTCCGGAATCGGTGCTTCTTCGCTTTCATCCATATGAGGAACGATGGCGATAGCAGCGACTTTGTTGCCAGCATCTAATGAAATGATATGCACACCGACCGTATTACGGCCTGCAATATGAATTTGAGAAAGCGGAGTACGGATAACGATGCCTTTGTTGGTGATTACCATCAAGTCTTCGTCGCCATTGACGGCACGCATGGCGGCAAGTTCTCCGTTCTTTCCGTTGCTCTTCAAAGAGAAGACGCCCTTCGCCCCGCGTGAGGTCAAACGATAGCCATCATAATGAGTTACGCTGCCATCTTCGTTCTTCACATCGGTATCTTGGCTATAAGAAAGTTTGCCAAAGCCATTTGAAGTTAAAACCAAAATCAGTTTGCCTTCCATAGAGCCCGTGATGTCAACAAGATGCGATCCGTCTTTTAGATTCATACCAGTCACACCGGCAGCAGTACGTCCCATCGGACGGACTTCTTCTTCGTTAAAGGAGCAGACTTTACCATTGCTGGATGCCAAAGAAATGATGTCGTGCCCGTGAGTCTTTTTCACATCCAAAAGTTCATCGCCCTCGCGCAAATTGATCGCGCGCTTGCCATTCGTATGGATGGACGAGAAT
>CADAUN010000119.1 GCA_902791085.1 uncultured Erysipelotrichaceae bacterium
GCAAAGGTCGCTGTACCAGCGCTAGCCACGCAAACGGCAAAAAAACAGGAAGCCAAAATGGCTTGCAAGCGAATTAATTTTAACCGTTTCGATAAAAAATTAGCCATGTTGCCTCTATCAAATTTGGGGCAACTGGCTATCCAAGATGGACCCTACAGCTTTGCGTCGCCGGATTGCTCCGGTTTTGCTCTTCACGGGAATAATAATAAATTCTCTCACGCGCGCATGCAAGCAAAATGACATGACCTTGTAGTTATCCAGTGATTTGTTTCTAGGTATCCATCCCCCACGGGGGATCCGATTATCCCGTAATTTGTTTCCACCTAATCCCCCCGCTGGGATGATTAGGTCGGAGGGACAAGCCGTGAACGGACTAAACGACGCATACGTAGAATCGATGATCACGAAAGCGAGGGACGGCAAGCTACGGGCTCTCACAGAAATCGAGAAAAGGCAGCGGGAGCCAAGGCCGAAGCCCCTGGGAAGGCCAAAGTTCGTCCCTGGACCCAACCACCCCTGGAGAAAGTTCGTCATAAGGCCCAAAAAATGGTAGAAACAAATTTCGCCATAACGACAAGCGAGTTTTGTTATATTCCGCACCAATTTATAATCAAGTTTTCGCATCATTTGCATCAGCAAATTACCAGAATGAAAAGAAAAGTCGCCATGTGGTTACGGTGTCCAGTTTATTCTGCGGTCTATTTTCCTAAAAGCCAATCGAGCACATATTTGACTTGAATGCCATCTTCATTTTTTACGGGAGATTCGTCCATCGTCAAAATGATTTTGGGATAGCTGTTGTTTAATGCTTTTAAGGGGGTGATTTCTCGCTCGAATGTTGATTCATTACGTAAAGACAAACTTACTTGAATGAATAACGTTTCGTTGGGTTTGTCGGCAATAAAATCAATCTCGCTCGAATCGTTTTGCCCAATATAGACGTTATACCCTCGACGTAATAGTTCCAAATAAACGATATTTTCTAAGATATGTCCTTCGTCTTGTCCTTTGATTCCGACGAAAAGGTTACGAAGGCCGAGATCCGCTACATAGTATTTGGACTGGGTTTTAAGGAGTTGCTTTCCTTTGATGCTATAACGTTGAGCCCGATAAAGGATGAGCGAATCCACTAAAGCCTGTAGATATTTTTCCACTGTTTTGTCGTTAGCGGTTCGCCCGTTGGCAGTTAAGATTCGAGCGATGTTGTTCGCACTGCACCGGCTGCCGATGTTATCAAAAACAAAGCGGATGACGCTTTCTAGCATCATGATGTCGCTGATTTGATATCTCTGAACGATGTCTTTTAAAAGAATCGTGGAATAAATGCCTCGGAGATAGTCCTGGACCGCTTGAAAATCGTTGCCGTATTGTAAGACATAGGGGAAGGAGGAAAAGGTGATGTAGTTGTTGTATTTCTTTGAAAGAGATTCTGAGGGGTCCGTCCCTTGAACGTATTCGGAAAACGACAAAGGCAGCATTTTCAATTCCACGTATCGACCCGATAAAAGGGTGGCTAATTCTCCGGACATAAAATAGGCATTGGAGCCCGTGAGATAGATATCGACATTCGGTTGGATAAAAAGGCTATCCACCATTTTTTCAAAGTGCTCACAATTTTGAACCTCATCCAAAAAGACGTAGGTCATTCGGCCTTCCACCAATTTACTTTTAATCTCCAAATAAATTTGAACATAAGTTTTTCCTTGATAGGCGATATCTTCGAAATTGATGGAAATGATTTGCTTTTTGGATACTCCATGACGAAGCAGGTAATCTTTGAATATTTCTAAAAGCGTGGATTTGCCACATCGGAGAATGCCACTTACCACTTTGATGATTTGCTTGTCTTTGTGCTGAATCAAGAAATGAAGGTAGTCTGTTCTTTCAATATATTTCATTGGCAATCCTCCTGTAATCATTTTACTACAGGGGTTTTAATCGTCAAAAGAATTCGAAACATAATTCGGAAACTAATTAAAAACATGAAGTTTTCGAAGTATAATACGAAAATTAAAAATAAAAAATCTTCTTTTAAGGGGGCCTGTTTGAGGTGAGCCCAAATCCTGGACATAACAGGAGGAGGGGTACACTTCACTTATGGAAGTCTCTTCCTTTTACCTCTTAATTAATTTTCTATTTATTTTCGTTATCTTGTTAGATACTAAAATCATGGAATATGCCACCGTGTATAAGAAAGGAATCCTTTATGGTTTAAAGGAAGACTTTGCTAACTACATCGGCGATTCAAAGTTTTATACCTCTAGTATGTTCTCACGTTTTTATGGTAAGACCATCCAGGAATTTTTGGTCGAGCAAAGAGTCAACTATGCCAAACACCTACTGGCAGTCACCGATTATCCCATTTCCCAAATCGTAATGGAGTCTGGTTTCTCTTCGATTGGCAATTTTTATCCGCATTTCCGGCGTTTAGTCGGATGCAAGCCCCTCGATTATCGAAAGAAATTAATCAAAGAAAGAGAACAGGAACGCAATATTCAAGAACAGGAGAGTGAACTCGATGAAGATTGATCTTAATGGCACATGGTGCCTACGGATTGGGGGGCGGAATGCCATCCCTGCCGAAATTCCAGGATCGGTTCTTAATGCCGCCTTATCCGCTGGTCTTATCCCTGATCCCTATGTGGGCGATCATGAGGCCGAGGTGCGGAAGATTTTGCAAGAAGATTGCTCTTTTTCTAGGCATTTTTCCTTAGATGACGAAACGCTTTCTCGCACGAATTTTCTCGAGTTAAATGGCATCGATACCGTTTGCCGGGTCTATCTCAATAACGAATTCATTTGTGAATGTCGTGACATGCACCATAACCAACGCATTGAGTTAAAGGCAGGGCAATTGAAGAAGGACAACGAAATTCGCCTTGATTTCACCTCGCCTTATCGTTATCTCCGCGAATATCAAGACCATGGAGGATATGAGACCTATGGTTTCACCGAAGCACGTTCTCCAATGCTTCGCAAAGCCAATTACATGTTTGGTTGGGACTGGGCTCCCAATCTTGCCGATATGGGAGTATTCCAGGGGATCGCGATCGAATCGACGAACTTGGGCTATCTTCTTCATTATCGAGTGAATCAAAGCTTCTCAAAAACAGGGGATGCCAAAATCAAGGTGACCACGAATTTTCACACCATCGGAAAAGGAAAATTGATCGTTTCTCTATTCGATCCCAAAGGAGAAGGCAAACTTGGCTCTTTCGTTCAAGATATCGCTCCATCGAATTCCTTCACTTTCCTTTTTAAAGATCCGAAGCTTTGGTATCCCCGCGGTTATGGAGAACAAAATCTTTATGAACTTCGTTTCTCTTACCAAGGAGAAGGGGAGAATTTGGAATATTCTTACCACCTTGGCATTCGTAAAGTCGAAGTTCATGACGAACAAGATGAGATCGGATGCAATTTTGCCATCTACGTAAACGGGAAGAAGATCTTTTTATTGGGTTCCAATTACATTCCCGAGGACTTCATTCTCGCTCGTGTCACTCCAGAACGGACCAAGCGGTTATTGAAATTAGCTACGCAAGAAGGGCATAACTGCATTCGGGTTTGGGGCGGCGGTTATTATCCCCCTGACAGTTTTTATAACGAATGCGACGCCTTAGGTTTGCTTGTCATTCAAGATTTGATGTTCGCCTGTGCTGCTTATGAGGCGGATGATCAGGAATTCGTCGAAGAAATTACCAAGGAAACGAAGCAGAATTTGCGGAGAATCAGAAATCATCCGTCACTTTGCTTAATTTTTGGTAACAACGAGATTGAAGACTGCATTCGTGGGCACGGTTTAAAAAAAGCGAAGGATTATCTTACACTGAATGAAAAAGTCATTGCTCCGTTAGTGAAAAGCTTGACGGATATCTATTTCCTTCCCTCCTCTCCGACTTCGGGCGAACCGTTTTTTGCCATGCCGCAAGACCAAGATTATTTGGATTGCCATTATTGGCCCGATTTATCCACCTTGCCTGATCTTCAGGAATATTATGGCAACCTAAAAGCTCGTCTTCTTGATGAATTCGGTTTCCAATCCTATCCCTCTTATGACACGGTTTTGCGCATCACCGAAGGGAAGGAACCTGGTTTTGATTCACAAATCTTATTGGCACACGAAAAGAAGCCGGGGGCGTTAGATATTCTTATTGGCTACGTGGAACGATATTTTGGGAAGCCTTCTTCGTTCCGCCGACTGGTTTATCTCAGTCAATTGCTCCAAGCTAAGGTCATACAATGGGCTGTCGAATCGCTCCGTCAGAAAATGTTTCGTTGCCATGGCGCCATCTATTGGCAATTAAATGACGTATGGCCCGGCATAAGTTGGAGTGCCATCGATTATGACTTTGGGTTAAAAGCCCTTCACTTTGAAAGTATGCGTTTTTGCTCACCTATTTTAGTGAGCTTTCATCATGACGGCAAAAAGTTGCTTGCAAACGTGAGCAACATCCGTGATGAAGGCGTAGAAGTAAGACTTCATCTTTCTTTGATCTCATTCCAAGGCGAAGTTTTGCGGGAAGAAGAAGTGGTAACAACCGTAGAAAAAGGCTCCAGTATCGATGTGATTGGCTGGGAAAACCCCTTTGACGAAAGAAAAGACTGCTTTGCTTATGCCGTCTTAAAAGACATGAACGGAACGTTCTT
>CADAUN010000120.1 GCA_902791085.1 uncultured Erysipelotrichaceae bacterium
AAAGAAGGGACAAGATGCCTTTTGGCATGCCGGACAGAAATTCGGATCTGGCCGCACGTCATCGCATCCCTTTGGAACGGGGGTGCGACGGTAGGCAATGAAACTGATGATGAAGACGGCAAGCAAGACGACAACGATGCCAACCGCAATCAAAATATAAACCCATTGTGGCATAGGAAGGGATTAAGCAACCATGCCGCTTAAGCCCATAATTGCCATCGCCATCAAGGCGGCGGTAATTAAGGCTAACGGAAGACCTTTCCATGCTTTTTGGGCATCATAACCGGCTAAACGATTACGAATGGTAGAAAACAAGACAATCATGATTAGATAGCCAAGAGAGGTACCAATCGCGTTCGCCATAGAATTGCCAAAGGTATAGGCGTTATTTTCTTGCACCACGCCTAAGACCGCGCAATTGGTGGTGATCAAAGGAAGATAAATGCCTAAGTTCTTATATAAGGAAGGCGAATATTTTTTGATGACCAAGCCGACCAACTGAACCAAAGAGGCGATGACTAAAATGTAGACAATCGTATCCAAGAAAGAAAGCCCAGCTGGAACCAAAATATAATGGTAGATAGGCCAGCTCACCAAAGCGGCGAGGACAATGACAAAGACAACGGCGAGTCCCATTCCAACAGACGATTTGACTTTGTTCGATACGCCTAAGAAAGAACAAATCCCGTAGAAACGTGACAACACGACGTTGTTAATCAACATCGAAGAAAGAATCGCTAATAAGAAAGCGGTGAATAAATTGGTTGCAGTCATACTGATTTAGCCTCCCCTGCCACTTGTGCTTTAGCTTTCAAAGCCGCCGCCTGCGCAGCAGCCCGTTTTAAAGCTAATTCTTTGTCTTTTTGGTGCCAATTATGGGCAGCAATGCATGCTTCAACTACACCGTAGACGATGAAGCCGCCGGCGGGGCGAGCAAACAAAGAAATGGAGAAATCTAAGCCGGAAGAATATTTGAGAACCGGAATAACGGTCTTCGGAATGAAGGGGAAAACGGCACCAAAGGTCAAAACGCCAGTTCCTAAAATTTCCCGAACGACGGCGATGATAAGCAAAGCGATAAGATAACCTACACTATTGCCTAACGCATCTAAGAAAGAATCATAAACGCCATTCGATTTGGCGAAAGCTTCAGCTCGTCCTAAAACGATACAATTGACGACAAGCAAGCTTAAGAAGACGCCGAGTCCTTCGTAAAGGGCAGGAAGGAAGGCTTCTGATAACATTTTCACAATGGTGACAAAAGTCGCGATGATGATAATGTAGGCAGGTGTTTCCACTTCTTCGGGAATCACTTTCCGAAGCAAAGAAATCAAGACGCTTGAACCCACCAAAACAATGGTGAAGAGAATCCCCATGCCTATCGCTTGTTCAATGGAAGTCGTAACCGCCAAAGCCGGGCATGTCCCTAACAATAGGACAAACAACGGGTTGGCTTTCCAAATGGGATTCAGAAAGTTTTGCTTATGCTGTCCACGAGTTTTCGTTTGTGTTGCCATAATTGCCTCCTATTCTCCTGCATAAAGGCTCTTGGCCAGTTTTAAACCGGTCCAAATGCCTTTTAACGTGTAGGTCGCATCAGTGCCAACCACACCATCTTCCACATTGTCGTTTTGGAAGCCATTAATGTAATCCGTGATGGTTTTGTTCCGTCCGGAACTATCATTGATGACCAACATGTGATCTACGTTAGGCGATGCTTTATCCCCCGAAAGGGCGATGAGATAGACCGTATCCGATTGAATGTGCTCAGGGAGATAAGCGCTAGGATCAGAGGAAACCGGATGGTCGACGGACATTTGCACTCGCATCTTGTAAATTTTTGCTTTTTCTGTTGTCTTTTCGGCATCCGAATAAACCGACCAAGAACGATAAGCAGTTGCCAGGTCTCCATGATCGCCTTTTTGCGTTTGACCCGAATAGACCTTAGGAGAAGAAATCGCAGCAATATCGCTTTCAAGTTCGCCAAAGCGACGTTCGGTGGATTGTAGTCCTCCAGCGGCAACAAAGGCGGCTTTCGCGTCTAAGGCCATGGATTTCAAAATGGCAAGAGAGCCATCGTTTGCAGTGGCTAATGCTTCTTCGCTAGGCGCGGCATTATAAGAAGTCACAAAAGCATTTAACGCCTCTACATCGCTCACTTGAGTCTGCGTTAACACCATTTTGCCCCATTGCACATCAGTTTCTGTGCCTTGGAAGCCGATGGTCATTCGAATGATGTCATCACCAGAGCTATATTTCGTGGTAATGAGTTGCCCCCATTCGCCATAAAGGCTGTCATCTTCGAAGAAACGATAGGCTTTCCGCGCATAAGGATAATTCGAAAGATAAGTTTCTTTAATCCAATCGGATTGCCATTCTTCACCCCAAATGGTTTGAGAATCTGTGGACAAGGGTTCAACAAAAGAATCCCCGAAATTCTGGATAAAATGTTCACGGGCGGCAGAAATAATGCCATTTAACGCTTGCGCGCCAAAGGTGGCGCCGCATTTCACCGCGGCTAGCGTCTCTTCAGAAGGATTCTTGTTATAAGGTTCTACGTAGCCCGTCTCAAAAGTATTTTTATAAGAAAGGCTATCTTCTACCAAATAAACTTTTCCTAAGACGACATTGTCGCCTTCGCCAGCAATTCCGACCATCGCGTGAATATTGCCGTAGCTTTTGACAGTAATGGTCTTGGAATTATAGATATAACCGATTTGCTGTTGTTTTGCGCTATCAGAATAAGCGATGTAGTATTCAGTCAATTCAGGGTTGTCGTCGATAGTGACAGGATCCGAAACTGCGGCGCAATTTTCATAAATCGCGCGGTAACCGGCCAATTGTTTTTTGGCATTGTTATTTTGAATGACGGGATCAGTCACCAAATTGAGTGCGGTCAACACCAAAGCAGAGACCAAACCGATGGCGCTAAGAATGCCACCGACCATCAGCCAATGGAGCGGCTCATTCTTTGGTTTCGGAGCAGGATTTTGCACTTTATTTTCATTTTGCATTGTTTCCATATCGTTCTCCTTATTCCAAACCAGCAAAGCCCGTCATGCACCAGGCGAAAAGGCCCAAAATCACGACAAAGGAAAGGCTATCAATCAAAATCCATTTGCGGTTCCATTTTGGTGAGCTCCATTGGAAATAATCAATGAAGCAAGCCAAAGCGTTCCCCATCATCACGGCATAAGCCATGCCTTCTGGTGCAGAAGCAAAGGTGCGAATCATCACGACCATCATGGCTACTAAAATGCCATGCAACACACGGCTTGGCTTCGTTAGAGGCAAAGTAACCGGATCGGCTAAAAGATAGGTGACACCGAACAAAACACCGCCGCTAAAAAGCTCGTAACACGAATAAACAAGAGGATCGACGGCGTTATTTTTCGAATGTATGAATAAACCGGCAATCAAATTCATGCAAAGGAAAGTCACTAAGAACGAAGTAACCACGCGCCAATCACTGTCACGACGGATTAATAAATAGGCTAAACCAAGCAAAATTGCGATTTTGCAGGTCTCTCCTGCTGCCCCATTAATGGTGCCAAAGAACAAGGCGCCGACGTTTGACCACGTATAGGCCGAAGCAGAATGCAAGGATAAAGCGGTAGCACTAGAAGTCACTGAGGCGCTGCTATCTAAGAAAGAAAGGCCCCAGGCATTCCAGTGATAAGCACCGCTAAATTTGCTTTGGAAGCAAACTAACATAAAGACAAAGGCGGTAGCGGCAGGATTAAAGATATTGCGCCCCGTTCCCCCAAAAACAAGTTTGCCTAAAATGATGCCAAATAAAGCAGAGACAATGAGATAAAAATAAACCATCCCAGCAGGATCGGTTTCCCGAACAGGAACCATTAAACCAAAGATCGTTCCAGAAATCGCCGGTGCCAAAAAATCTAGCGGAGACAAAATCTCTTTTAAGGATTTTTTCGTCGCATCTTTGGCAAAGAGGACTTTGCGGTTTTTAATGAAAACAAAGACAAATTCGGCAAGCATCATCGTCACAACGGAAAGCAAAACATTACGAATCGCATAGACGCCATAAGCGAGGAACGACCAAATCACCACCGGGCACAAAGCGATTAAAGCGTCAACATAACGCATCGTCACGCCATAATGGCGAATTTTCTTTTGAGGCAATGCCGTTTGCGGCTCTGCCACTTTTGTTGCTACATTCTCCATAATTCACCTCACGGAAGCTTTGCGATGATCTTTGATCGTTTCACGATCGTCGCGAGATCAATGCCACTCGGGCAAATTTGCGTGCAAATGCCACAATCGGTGCATTTGAGCGGGTCAAGTGCCTTGATTTTGGCCTTGTCCACTGGCATTGCTTTCATCGTGTTCATCAAAAAAACAGGATTGATGCCGACCGGACAACGATTGACACATTCCGCGCAACGAATGCACGGTTGTTCTTTTTTCTTGTTTTCCGCCATAGAAAAAACCTTTCTTGTAATACTGAATTACCTATTCATTCTAGCGCGCTTCTGCGTAATGCAAAAGATTATCTTAGCGAATTTGGCTCCAAACTGTTAGTTGTCAGCTGATGTGAGACATTTTAGCAATCTCGGGCATCTGACCTCGCCCGTATTCTCCATAATCCGTCTCAGGCTGTCAAGTTCCGCTTGGTT
>CADAUN010000121.1 GCA_902791085.1 uncultured Erysipelotrichaceae bacterium
GATCTTAATGACGGGGCACCCCGTTCTTCTCGTTGCCGCCAATTTGCAACACGACAACACCGAGCGTTTGCTTAGCCAATCCAAAGCAAAAGCAATTATTGCCAACGAAGAAGACCCTTATTCTGTCCCTTTATTTCGCCTAAATAACGTTCGCAATGCCGATGAGGACGCTACTTTTACTCCCAAATGGGCCGATGAAGTGATCTTCTGTTCAAGCGGTACCACCGGAGCCATCAAGATGATGGTAATGCATGGAAAAAATTTGTGCGCCCAAATCATAAGTTCAACCAGCATTCCCGAAGAAAGCACCACTTTGATCCATCCGGGCAGCATTCGAATTTTAGCCATGATTCCCTTTCACCATATCTTTGGATTTGTGGCGGTATTCCTTTGGTATAGTTTCTATGGCAAAACTTTGGTTTATCCCAATAGCATCTCTTCTCGCGATGTCTTAAAAGCGGTTCGCCAAGCCAAATGCACCCATCTTTATTCCGTACCGATATTTTGGGACAGCGTTGCCCAACAATTCCAACGTTCTCTTGCTTTAATGAAGCCTTCGAAGCAGGAATTTGTCAAACGAATGCTCGCCTATCACACGCATCAAATTTCCCGCGATGCGGCCGGTATGGCAGCTCGAAAATTCGTTTGCCATTCCGTGCAAAGAAAACTATTTGGAACCAAGATCGAATATTGCATTTCAGGTGGCGGATATCTTTTGCCAAAAACCAACGCCGTCATCAACGGATTGGGTTATCCGTTATATAACGGTTACGGCATGACAGAAATCGGCGTCGCTTCGGTAGAGCAATCGCCAAAAGTCGAATTGCGACTCTTAGGATCCATCGGAAAACCTTTCGCCGGTTTTGAATACAAGATTGTCCCCCATGATGCTTCCCATTCAGACGAGGGCATGCTTTGGATTCGTTCGGCAACCGTTCATGACGAAGAAATCATCGGCGGCGTCAGGCAAAAAACCGTTTTGGAAGACGGATTTTTCCCAACCGGCGACATCGCGACAAAAGATGCGGATGGACGTTATTATCTTCGTGGCAGAAGCAAAGATGTCATCATCAGTTCGAATGGAGAAAATGTCTATCCCGACGAAATCGAAAGTTATTTCACCGATATCAAGAGCGTCAAGAACCTCGCCGTCTTCGGCGTGAACCAAGAAAACGTTGAGCATATCATCTTGGTGCTCGATTTAGAGAATTCCGCTTCGGCTGACGATTTCAAACGCATTCAAGGAGATATTGACTCCATCAATGCCACCTTGCCTAATGAAAAACGAGTTCATGATGCCTATGTTTCCAAAAAGCCACTTCCTATGTCTACCAGCATGAAAGTTCAGCGTGCCGCCTTAAAACGGGACTTCCATGATCATCCGGAAGATTTCTTATCTCTCATTCATCATGAAAGCAACGTCTCATCGAAGATTTCTTTTGATGGATTCGACGAAGAAGAGACCAAGAAAACCGTTGAGAAAGTGCGAAAAATCTTCTCTAAAATATTGTATTTGCCCGAATATAAAATCGATTTGGACGCTTCTTGGGACAAAGATTTGGGTGGCGATTCCATGAGCTATATCACCATGGTGGAAGAACTAAATCACGAATTCCATCTTTCCATTCCGACCGAAAAATATGGTGTTCTCTTAACGGTGAATGCATTCGCCTTAGAGATTCTGACGTTAAAAAACGGTAAAAAGAATAACGAAAAGTAGTTGTTTTCATTCTCGTATAAAGGTAGAATTTTACACGCTTAGAAAAGGAATCAATCGATTATGGCAAACATTAAATCCCAAGTGAAACGCATTGATATCGGAGAACGCAACAATGCATTGAATTCTGCTCGTAAGAGCGAAGCTCGCACAGCAATGAAGAAAGTCGAAGCGGCGGTTGCTGCCAAAGACAAAGCCACGGCCGAAAAAGAACTCCCCGTTGCCTTGTCCCTTTTGGACCAATTAGCCCAAGATGGCATTATCTCCAAAAACTCTGTGCTTCGTAAAAAATCGCATCTTCAAAAAGAAGTTGCTGCATTGTAATAATTTTCTCTTATTGCAGACAAAAAGAGCTCGTGGCTAACGAGCTCTTTTGCTTATTTGGCGTATTGGCTTTGTTGATAAGCGTCATGGACTGAGGTGGCAGCTAAAGCGCCGTCCCCTGCCGCAGTCACAATTTGGCGCAGGGTGGTATCGCGGCAGTCGCCAATCGCAAAGAGGTTCTTTTGTTTTGTCTCTCTTCGTTGGTTGGTGATGAGATAACCTTTTTCGTCGGTGAGTCCTTCGATTTTCAAAAAAGAAAGGTTAGGAATTTCTCCGACATACAAGAATAGCCCTTGAACGGACAAAGTTTCTGTTTCGTCGGTGTCTTTATTTCTCACCAGTAAGGAATTCAAAGAATGATCTCCTTCGGCACGAACGATCTCATAAGGAGCAAGGATTTTGGTGTTTGGCAACGCTTTAAACGATGCGACGGCAGCTTCTTGTGCGCGAAAAGTGGTCCGTCTAGCAATCAAAGTTACGTGGGAGCAAAGAGAAGCGAGATAAATCGCTTCTTCGAAAGCGGAGTTTCCTGCTCCGACCACTGCCACATCTTTGCCGCGATAAAATCTTCCATCGCATATGGCGCAACGGCTGATGCCACGTTTATGAAACGTTTCCTCTCCTTCGATGGGGAAAGGTTTTTCGCCCAATCCTTGAGAAAGAATCACATAGCGATAATCGTGAATTTGCCCTTTTTTGGTTTGGAGATGAAAGGAACCGTCTTCGTTTAAAGAAAGTTCTGTGACTTCGTCATAAACAGGAGCGATATCAAAATCCTTCAGTTGTTTTTCTAAAGCCATGCCAAACGCCGGGCCTTTGATTTTCTCGACACCAGGATAATTTTCAATATTTTCTGTGAGATTGGTTTTCCCTCCCACAATGGTTTTTTCATAAGCAACGGGGATCATCCCGTAACGTTTTAAATAAACGGCAGCGCTGACACCGGCTGGGCCTAAACCGATCAACGCAACTTCTTTTGGATTAATGGTCATCGGATATTCCTCCTTTTTCTTTAGCGTAATGGTTTTTTGGAAAAAAGGAAGAAATGTGCTTTGTTAAATGTCTTTAAAAATCGGAAGGATTTCCTTCGCCTCGATTTTTAACACCAAATAGCTTCCTTGTTCTTGATCTCGCGGAAAAGCAAGGCTACCTGGACAGAAAACCCAAAGGTGGCCAATTTTTTGGCATTCTTTAACATGCGTATGTCCATGGATAAAAATGCGCCATCCTTCGGATTCCAAAGCGCGGTAAGCAGAGTCATCACTCAAAGGATAATGCCGCATAAAAAGAGGACCGTAAGGCGTATTGGTATGATAATCCCGTGGATAAGAAACGAAATCACAATTGCCTTTTACGGCAGCAAAAGGAGATAAAGACCCTTCTCCCATCATCCCGACGTCGCCAGCGTGCAAATAAAGATCGGCATCATACTCTCGTAAAAGAACACGACGAATGGCATCTTCATCGCCATGCGTGTCTGATATCACAACAATTTTCATAAGGTGAAATTCACCAAAAATAAGGTGAATGCGGTGTCATTGTCCATTTTCCCTAGAAAAATGGAACATTCCGTTTGATAGAGTTGCTCTAATGCGCGATGCAAGCATCCTTCAGACATTTTTGAAACGCTATAAAGCGAGGCTTTCGCCCGAGCTGTCGAGATTTTTAAAGCGGTCCCGATGTCGTAAGCCGAATAGCCGCGACGAGATAAGTAACGAACTTGATCCAACACCATAAATTGACGGCTTAACATATGAATCAACGGAATCGGACCATTGTTTGCGACGATTTTGCTATCGCGATAGACTTCCAAAGCCCGTTTGATATTGCCACGCGTTAACGCATTCGCCAATTCATAAGAATTTTCTTCCAAGGGAACAGGCGTTAATGCTTGGACCATATCTTTTGTCACTTCTTCCCCGTTTGCGTAAGCGACTAATTTATTGGCTTCTTGGCAAAATAAGGCATAATCACCTTGAGTACGTTCTTTAAGCTCCGTAATAGCTGGAACATCAATCGTGGCGCCGCGTTTGGAAAAATATTTTGGAATGAAATCATCCCATTGATTGTCGGTCAAATCGTCGATTTTTAAAAATTTCGCACCGCCTTTTTCCAAAGCTTTGTAATAGGAAGAATTCGTGTCCAAGTCATTCGCGCAAACGGTTAAAAACAACGAAACGGCATCATCTGGTTTTTCAAAGAAAGACAGTAAGAATCGATCGTCGTCTCCTGCCATGATTTTTTTCTTTTCTCTCGTCTTTGCCAAATAAAAGAAATGATCGGCCACCACTGCTTTTTGTTCATAACCGAGTGGTAAAGAGAGGCATTCATTGGCCAAGTCACAAAGTCGTGTCTCGCTCATGTCTAAGGCGACATAATTCATGGAATCGCGCTCAGGAAGAACTTCGCGTACAGCGCGACGTAAAGGGCCACGCATCATGCTATCTTGTGAAGAAAAGAAAACCGTGATCATCGCCATTCATTATAGGCGAAGACATTGGAGAAATCACGTAATGGAAGCGCAAAATACGTCCGATAAGTAATGCTCCCTTCTTCATCGGTTCTGCGATAAGGAA